>JACPDV010000182.1:0-4573 GCA_016183835.1 Armatimonadota bacterium | reverse complement strand
TCAGCTCGGCGACGGGTGCCGCGGCGTGGTGGGGGTCGTAGCGGTCCACGAACACGGGCCGCCCGCCGAGGTGGATCACGACCGCGTTGTGCCGCTGGCCGATCACGGCCCCGCCCGCCTCGTAGGAGTCGCGGAGGTAGGCTTCGTTGACGGACGGGAACGCGAAGGACAGCGGCGCACCCGGCTCGGGCGCCGCCGGCACGGTCGGGTCGTACCAGGCATAGGCATAGCCGCCCCAGTCGAACAGCATCCACTCGCCTTGATCGGTCACGTAGCGGCTGCGCTGCAGGCTGCCGAGGGTGCGGTCCCACAGGGCAAGCTGCTGGTAGAGCGGCCGGCGGTACTCCCGCGCCAGCGCGACCAGGACCGGGGCGTAGTAGTCGAGCTGGCCGTAGGACGGCTCCAGCACCACCGTCTCGTGGTCCTGGTCCGGTCCCGCCGCCTTGCCGGCCGCGACGCTGGCCAGGGCGAGGCGGGCATCCATCTGCCGGGCGAACGGGGTGAACAGGTCCTCGCCGGTGACCCGCCGAAGGGCGTCCATGAAGGCGATGCGGTACTGCATGGTGGAGGCCCAGAAGGTGGCGCCCTCGACCTGCGCGCCGTCCGCCGCGAGGGCCTCGGGGAGCAGCGACTGGCGGTGTTTGGCCACCATCAGCTTGAGCCAGTCGACCGCCTGCGGCTCCTCGCCGAGCAGGGCCAGCGCGGCGATGCCGAAGGAGGCGGTCTCGACGCTGGCGTGGTGCGGGCCCTGCCCGGCGACGGTGCCCATCGCGGGGTTGTCGAGATACCACTGGTAGTACTTGCCGCCGACCTCGGCCAGCATGGCGCGGATCTCGGCGCGCTCGGGCTCGGACAGCTCGACGTGCAGCAGGTCGTAGGCGGTGGCCACGCCCTTGAGCAGGCGCAGTGCGGCGTACGCCTTGCTCGCGTCGGGGGCGCCGTCGGCCTCACGCCGCCAGACCCGACAGCACGCGAGGACCCAGTCCCTGGCCGGGTCGCGGTAGCGCGGCTCCTGGCTGTAGCTCCAGGCGAACGCCAGGTGCTCCATCACCGCCATGTCGTGCATCATGGCGTAGAACCGGTCGTAGAGGTTGGCGTAGATGGGGTCGGGCGCCACCGGGGCGATCCACTCCCGGCGGAGCGGCCGGGTCAGGCACCAGTCGGCGCTCTGGACCAGGTTCTGATAGATCCGCGCCTGAACGCCCTCGGTGCGCCGCTCGCGCAACCGCGGCAGCTCCACGGCCGTGAAGTAGAGCCGGGGATGGCCGGGCGGCCCGGCGTGCGCCATGGTGGTCACGCCTGTGGCGACCACTGCCAGCCATGCCCGCGTGGTGAGTGCCATGTGGGTCACGTTTCACAGTCCGACACTGAGTCCCTCCTGTGGCATCCTGGCGCTCCAGGGCTCGTCCGGAAGGCCCGCCCGCGAGTGTGGTGAATCCCGGCTACCGGAGCCACACAGCGATGCGCCGTCACCAGTGGGTCCTCACCCTCCTCGCCCTCCTCGCCGCCACCCTCGCCCCCGCCGCCGAGCTGCTCGTCAACGGTGACTTCGAGACGCTCGACGGCCACGGCCTGCCCACCGGCTGGCGACGGTTCGGCAAGGACTGCGAACGCGTCGTCCTGACCACCGACCAGGACCCGCACGGCGGCCGGCAGTGCGCGCACTTCCTGCCCCTCCCCTGCACCCCGCAGGAAGGCCCCGGCTGGACGCAGAGCATCCCTTGCATCAATGGGCACTGGTACCGCCTCACCGCCTTCATCCGCACCCGCGGCGTGACCGGCGCCGGCGTGGGGTTGCGGATCTTCTGGCAGGACGACATGGGCCAGTGGATCTGGCCGAACAGCGCCAGCACCAACGGCATCCGGGCGACCACGAGTGGGAGCGCTACCACATCCAAGCGACCCCGCCCGCGGGCGCCGTCAGCCTCCACGTGCTCCTCTTCGGCGACGTGGGCGACCCGACCGCCAACGGCGAGGCCTGGATCGACGATGTCGGCCTCGACGAGCTGCCGCCCGACGAACCATATGGACCATTCACCCCCGAACCCGCGCAGCAGCAGGCCCTCGACGGGTTCGCCGCGTTTTACGACCTGGCCGTGGTCCGCGCCGCCTTCCACCGCGATGCCTGGCGCGCCGCGCGGCGTTGGAAGGCCGGCGGCGCCCCGCTTCCCACCGACCCTGCCGCCGTGTGGCAGGAGCTGGATGAGCTGCGCGAGTGGTATCACGCCGCGTACCCCCTGGTCCATGGCCAGCCGGGGAACGGGCCGCACCGCGCCCGCGCCTGGTACGAGGCCGAGTGTCCCGGCGGCGCCGGCCGGCTGGCGGACGACCTGGCGGAGCGCACGGCCCAAGTGGAGCGCCTCGGCCGGCGGCTGATGGCGGAGCTGTCGACGACGAAGCTGCCGTGGAAGGCGCCGGAGCCCGACGCCGCGCCGCCGCCGCCGCTCACCCTCACCGGCCGCGGCGCCGTGCGACGGGTGCTGTTCGGCGGCTCGCACGGGATCCCCGACCTCAAGCGCTTCGGCCGCGCACACCGGCTCCTCGACTACGACTACGAGATGCAGATCTACGACGCCATCGAGCAGCCCGCACCGGATCAGGCCGAGTTTCACGACGAGCGCTTGCTCGATCCGTACCGCCCGTTCGGCCTGAGCGTGGACCTGGTGCTCCAGTACAGCAACCACGGCTTCGAGTACTGCCCGCAGTACCTGTGGCCCCAGATCGCCGCCGACCCCTCCGCCTGGGCCACGCCGGACCGCTGGGAGGCCGAGCACGGCACTTTCCAGCGCTTCCCGCGGCTCAACGTCGCGCATCCGCTTGTTCGTCGCGCACTGCTCGAGTACTGCCGCGCGATCGGCCGGCACTACCGTGGCAACGGCGGCGTGGCGTTCTACCGCGGTCCGTGGGAGCCGATGTTCACGCCCGGGGAGGCGACCGGCGAGGCCGGGCGCGACGCGGTCTGCCTGGCGCTCTTCCGCGCGGGGCTCCAACGCCGGTATCAGACCATCGAGCGGCTCAACACCGACTGGGGCGCGGCCTACGCGAGCTTCGACGCCATCGAGCCGCCCGAGCGCAAGCCGGCCCGCACCAGCCCGCTGTGGTACGAGTTCCAACGCTTCCGGCAGGACCTCTTCATGGACTGGTGGGCCGCCTGCTACCGGGAGCTGCGCGCAGCCGACCCCGATCACCCCGTGGCGATCGACACCTGCGTCGGCTACCTGGGCACGTCCATCGCCTCCGCCGTGGACTGGTGGCGGGCCGCGAGCGAAGCGGCCGACATCCTCTCCCACCACGACGGCCGCGCCGGCTCCGAGGCCGACTACCTGGTCTACAGCTACGGCCGCTACCATCCCGCCAAGGCACTCGGACAGCTCGAGTACGTATGGAACGGACCCGAGTGCTGGGGCGACCCGGAGGAGGCCGTCAGCTTCGCCGCGGGCGAGCGCAACCTGTGGCGCGGCACGGCCCTCAACGAGCGGATCTACGGCATGTACGGGCAGAACGACACCTACGTCCCCTGGCCCAGCCGGACGCAGGCGAGCTACAACAACCTGTCGGACTTCGAGACGGACTACAGCCTCCTGCGGCCGTGCGCGGGGGTGATCCCCCTGCTCCACCGCAAGCTCAACGCCCTGCCGCAGGCGTTCATCGAGTCGCGCATCGCCGAGCCGCGGGTGGGCGTGCTGGTGCCGGCGGAGGCGATGCTCGCCGGGCTTCCCGAGGGCACGGTGGACGCCGCGGCCGGCGCCGTGCACGGGCTGCTCTACGACGCGCGGGTGCACCACGCGTTCGTGCCGGAGCAGGCGATCGCCGCGGGCGCCGAGCGGCTCGACGCGCTGAAGGTGATGGTTTTGCCCGCGGCGCAGGTGCTCCCCGAAGCCGTGCAGGCGAAGCTGCGCGCGTGGGTGAAGTCAGGCGGGCTGTTGGTGGCGGTAGGGCCGTTCGCCGTGATGGACCGCTATGGCCGGGCGGACGGGCGATGGCTGAAGGCGCTGGCGCTCGATGGCGCCACGCAGCCAATGACCCGGGCGACGGACGGCAAGGGCTCGATCCTGTTGCTCGCCGGCCACGAAGCGCTGCGCCGGCCGGAGGTGCGGGCGGAGGTGAGTGCAGCGCTCGCGCGGGCGGCGCCGCCCTGGTGCCGCAGCGACGGCGCGCGGCTCGGCTGGGTGCTCCGCGAGCAGGGCAAGGTGCGCTACCTCGTCGTGTTCAACCGCAGTGCGCGGACGCCGGCGACGGAGACGCTGACCTTCGCCGCCCGGGTGGCGCGCGTGCGCGACCTCACCGCGGCGGGCGGGCCCACCGTGGCCACACGCGTGACGCAGGTGACGCTCCACCTGGAGCCCGGCGAGGGCACGGTGCTGCAGATGGACTGAGAGGGTGACCGCCGTAAGGGCGACGCTCGTGGTCGCCCGACTCCGCTTGTCGCAGAACGGGCGACCACGAGCGTCGCCCGGGAGTGATTGGCGGCGCCGGGAGTCTTGTCTGCTCCTCCCCCTGCGGAGCCTGACCTTGTGTCACATCTTTCATCCCGCCTCTCGGCCGGCAGGACCGCGTGGTACTGCACCGTCGC
>JACPDV010000197.1 GCA_016183835.1 Armatimonadota bacterium | reverse complement strand
GGCCGGCGTACGCGGCGCTGCTGGTCCTGGCGCTGTGGAACGCGGCCTGGTGGCGTGGGGTCTACGCCAGCGACCTGCGCCACATGCAGCAGGTGCGCCTGGCCTCGGCCGACTACATCCGCGAGCAGCTCCCGCCCGGCGCGGTGGTTGCGGCGCACGACATCGGCGCGCTAGGCTGGGCGATGCAGCGGCGCTGCCTCGATCTGGGCGGGCTGATCGACCCGGCCTGGTTGGCGTACTCTCGCGCCGGCCGGGCGGCCGAGTTCCTGCGCGAGCGCGGCGCCACGCACCTTGTGCTCCCCACGCAGCACAGCAGCGAACGCACCGGGTTCTACGACTACGCTGCCTTCCTCGGTCTCGAGGACAACCCGGCGGTGCGCTACGAGGCGGTGCGGCACTTCGAGAACGACCGCGCCGACTGGGCCCGGGGCGCGATCTCGACCTGGAACGCGCTGCCGGGCGTCACCGTCTACCGCCTGATCTGGGAGCCGGCGCCATGAGCGAGCCGAGTCTGCGGGCGCTGCAGGCCGCGGTGGCCGAGGAGACGGGCGAGGTGGCCGGCGCAATCCAGCGGCTCCGCGGCTTCCGCCCCCAGCCGGCGGAGGCGGATGTGGCGGGCGAGCTGGGCGACGTGCTGTGGGTGCTCTGCGTGATCGCCAACCAGCAGGGCGTGGACCTGCAGACCGCCTTCGAGCAGTGCCTGGCGAAGGTCACCGCCCGCGACGGCGCGGCGTGGCAGGCGTGGGCGGCCCAGCGCGGCGACCCGGACGGGTAGGCCGCGCCGTCGCCAGCGCTCTCAGCGGATCAGCACCACCGTCTGCGTCCCGCTCTGCGGCTTGTTGGTGGAGTAGCTGACTTCCCACGAGCTGGTGTCGGCCGCACCCTCGGCGCCGCCGCGGTAGTTGATGTTGACCTCGGCGCCCTCGAACTGCCGAGTGCCGTCGATGATCACGTTGCCGTAGGCGTCGAACATCAGGTTCCCGTTCCCGTCGGTCTGAGGCACGCTCACCGTCTGCGGGATGAGGATCGTGTCGCTGCGCCACTGCCGGTTGGGGGACTGGGTGCCGATGATCTCGGTGTAGTAGCGCTTGCCGTCAGTACCGGACACCACGCCCCTGCCCGCGGCGTTGTCGTCGGCGGGCAGGAGCACCGGGTACTTCTCACCCGTGTCCTTGTTCATGCTGTCGAGGGAGTAGGTCAGGGTGCAGGACCCCACTTCGGTATCGAAGTTGCTGATGGTCACGGATCCGGCGTCCGCGGGCACGCTGGCCATCGTGTAGCTGGAGTCGGCAATCGCCATGAAGTTGACCACGGTCCTGCCGCGCGCATACACCGCCAGGGCCGAGGAGTCGGTGACCCCGCTGACGGCGGGGTCGTACCACACGCCGTCCTCCCGCTGGGCGCTGAGGCGGATGGCCTGCGGCGTGACCCAGTGCAGGTCGGTGGCGAGCTGGGCCTGCGCCGGATCGTCGTTGGCGGCGATGTGCGCGTCGCGGCTGGCCGGGGCCTCCCACTGGTACCAGAACGGCGTGTTGCTGTTCGGCCCGTAGACCGCCGTGGCGATGGCCTTCATATCGTGGTCGTAGATGGTGAACTCGGTCTGGGTGGAGACGGAGGCGAACTCCGCGGGCGAGATGTTGGTGTTGGAGCCGTGCGGCGAGGAGAGGATCTCGTCCATCCCGCCCTGCTCCGGCTCGCGCGGGTCGCCGTCCAGATCCGCCAGCGGATCCGGGTTCATCATCACGTGTTTCTCGTTCTTGTGAACGGCCGCGGCGGGGTTGTTGATGGTGTCGGGATCGAACAGCTCCACGCGGACCATGCTGGAGCCGGTCGAGGCGAGCAGGTCGGCCGGAATGTGCAGGTCATAGGTCAGCCCGCCCTCCATGTAGAGCGGGTTCGGGGAGCCGTCGTCGAGAAGCGGCGTGGCGAACGCGTCGCCGAGCTGCTGGCTCCCGTCGGGCCCGAGATGAGCGACGCTGGCGTTCTGCGGGAAGCCGAACAGGCCCTGCCCGCCGAGACCGCCGGTGCCGCCGCCGGCCTCCACGTCCACGTCCATCGGCGCGGGGTTGAGGAGTGCGGCCACGGCGAACAGGCTGACCCCGGTCCGCTTGCGGCCCAGCACGTTGCCGAAGAGCTGCGGTAGCTCGCTGGAGATCCGCACCATGTAGCGGTCGCTGTCACTCGGGTCGGCTGGTTCGTGGGTCTCGCCGTCCCAGGTGAGGTGGTTGTAACCGACGGCCTCGACCTGGGTGACGCCCCGCTCGCCCACTTTGAACCCGTCCAGGGCGCCGAGCGCCAGCGCGCGCTCGCGGGCGCGATCGCCGTCGTGCGTCGCGATGAACTCGGTCATCCCGGCCAGCGCCGCGGCATCGCAGGCCTGTTGCGTCTGGATGCGCACCCGCGTGTGAGTGCCGTAGTCCACCACCAGGGCACCCGCGCCGCACAGGATTCCCATGACCAGGGCCAGGTAGACGATCATCTGCCCGGCGAAACGTCTGCGGACAATCAAGCTTCGCATCTCGGTGGCCTCACACTCTCGCCGGTGTCGGCGCCGTCTCGGAGCGGAAAGCCAACCACCACGTGTGTCCCGCACTGTCTATCGGCTGCCACCGGCGGGACTTTAGGCCGTATCCGGTGTATTCCACGAATCCCCGGTTCCCAGTCACGATGTCATGGCGGACGGCGCGAGCGACGGGCGATCAGGACCCGGCCAGCGCCTGGTACTCCGCCCGCTCGTGCAGCGGGCGGAAGGCGGCCGTGTCCCGCGCCCACTGCCGCACGTGGTCGAAGCCGCGCTCGACCGCTTCGGCCAGGCACGCCAGCGCATCGTCCCACTCTTCATTGAAGGCGTGGTCGACGGCGAGGAGCTGCAGGTCGCGCGCGCGGACCTGGCCGTCGAGCCGCGCCACGAAGTCAGCGGCCTCCAGACGGTCCACCGGCTTGGTGAGGAAGCAGTCCACCCCGGCCAGCCAGCCGCGGTAGGCGACCTCCTGGCGGTACTCCGCGCCGTTGACGAGCAGCACCACGGTCACGCTGCGGGTCGCACGATCGAGGCGGATGGCGCGGAGGTGCTCCCACAGGTTACCCTCGACGCCGTCGCCGAGGACCAGGATGTCGATGCGGTCACGCTTGAGGCGCGGCACCAGCCTCTCGGCACGGCGCGAGGCGCGGGCGGTCAGCCCGCGGTAGCGCAGCTCGTCGCGGAGCTCCTCGAGCCCGCCGCCGTGTCGGTCGAGGGCTCCCGGGCCGTCCACCAGGAGGACGTTCGACGCAGGTACGCGGCCGACCGCGAGCGGCGGGGAGGCGGTGGTGTCCAGAGCGCGGCGGAGCCGTTCGTCGTCCCCGTCGGCCAGCGCGGCGGTCAGCCAAGCGCGGCGCTTCTCCGCCAGGACACGATGGGTCTGCATGGGTCGGTACTCCTCGCGCAGCCGGCGGCGGGCGATCTGGAGACGGCTCTTGATCGTGGTGGCCGTGAGGCCGAGGCGCGCGGCGGTCTCGGCCAGGTTCAGGCCGGCTTGGTAAAACAGCCGCACCGGCTCGGCCAGCTCGAGTGGCAGTTCGGAGAGCAGGTCCGGGCCGCCCGGCGGTACCGCGGGCTCTTGCGCCACGGGCGTCTGTTCGAGCCGCTCTGCGCAGCAGCGGGCCAGGATCCGGCCGAGCCACGCCCCGAACGCGGCGGGCCGCCGGAGCTGGCTGAGCCGCTCGAAGGCGCGGACGAGCACCTCCTGAGTCACGTCCTCGGCGGCGTGCGGATCGCCGGTGGCCCGGAGGCAGCGCACGAACACCCACCGCCGCCGGCCTTCGAGCAGCGCCTCCGCCGCCCGCCGGTCGCCCCGCCGGGCCGCCAGCACCAGGTCCGTCTCGGTCATCGTCATCGCCGACTGCTAAGAATGAAGACGCCGGTGGGCCGGCGAACGGAATTGGCCGACGGCATGGACCTGCGGTCTGGGCTCCAGGTTGTGCCCAATCAGCCCCATGTGGGGCGGGCGCCCTCGCCCGCCACCCGCTGTGCGGCCTGGAGACCAACGGCCGGCGAGGGCG
>JACPDV010000181.1 GCA_016183835.1 Armatimonadota bacterium | reverse complement strand
GGCGCCGCGCCGCGGCGGCCGAGACGGCGGTCCTCCAGGCGGCCAGCTCCCGCCAAAGTAACAATGACACAGGCTGAGCCTTGCCAAGGAGAGGGAGTGGGACCGCCGAAACCGCCGCCATGCGACCCGACGTCCCCGCCGCCAGCGACCCCGCCATCCCCGCGTTGCGCGCCGCCATCCTCTCCTCGCCGCTGACCGTCGCCCTCCACCGCGCCGAGACCTACACCCGAGTCTTCCAGGACAACGAGGGGGCGCCGTGGGTCGTCCTCAAGGCGCTCGCCTTCCGCGAGCACCTCCGCACCGTGCCGCTGCTCGTCCGTCCAGGGGACAGGCTGGCCGGCTCGCTGTGCGAGATCCCCGGCGGCATGCCTTTGTTCGTGGAGCTGGGCATCGCCGAGAACGGCATCTTCGTCGCCGAGGACCCGCACCGCCGCGGCTACCTGCGCGGTCAGGTGCCGAAGGACATCAGGGAGTGGTGGGAGGAGCGCAACCTGTGGGGCCGCCACCGCGCCTGGCTGCGCACCGTGCACGACTGGACGCCTGAGCGCGGCGAGGTGACGCAGTACAAGTTCCTCTCCTGCCAGGGGCACCTCAGCCCGAGCTACCGCGAGCTGCTGCGGGTCGGCCTCGGCGGGCTGCGCGAGCAGGTGCGGCGGCGGCGGGCGGGGGAGACGGACCCCGAGTCGCTCGAGTTCCTCACGGCGGCGGCGCTGGGGCTGGAGGGCGTCAGCGACTGGATCAGCCGCTACGCCGCGCTGAGCCCGGAGCTGGGCTGGCTGGCCAGGCTGGCGGCGGAGCCGCCGGCCACCTTCAGAGAAGCACTGCAGCTCGTCTGGTTCTGCCACCAGGCGATCCACATCGAGGGCCACGGCTACTCCAACACGCCCGACCGGCTCGACCAGATCCTGGCGCCGTTCTACGAGGCCGACCTCGCGGCCGGGCGGATCACGCCGGGCGAGGCGCTGACCCTCTGCGAGAACCTGCTCCTCAAGCTGCGCGACAACACCGTGTGGAGCGTGGAGCACAACCTGACGCAGGGCGTCTGCCTGGGCGGCTCCGCGGCGGACGGGGCGGACCAGACCACTCCGCTGTCGTGGCTCTTTCTCGAGGCGGCCGACCGCCTTGCGCTGCCCGAGCCCCTGGTGTGGGTCCGCTGGCACCCGAACCTCGACCCGGCCTTCTTCGAGTTCTGCCTCGAGAAGCTCGCCGGCCGAACCTGCTTCCCCCTGTTCATGAGCGACACGGCGGTGCCGGCGATGTTCATGTCGCTCGGCGTGTCGCGCGACGACGCCTTCGACTACGTGCCCGTCGGGTGCAACGAGCTGGCGATCCCGGGCAAGGCCTACTTCAATCCCTGTGCGCACGTCGACTACCTCACGGCGCTCCGCGGGGCGATGTCCGCGCCGGACAGCCCGCCCACCTTCGACGCGCTGACCGAGTCCATCGGCGGCCTGCTCCGCGGCCAGGTCGAGCGCAGCTATGCCCACGGGATGCTGGAGCTGGACGCACAGCGCAAGCGGGGGCAGACGCCCTTCACCTCGTGCTTCTTCGACGGCTGCATCGCGCGCGGCCGGGACATGACCGCCGGCACGCGGTACAACGTGCTCTCCTGCGGCGGCACGTCGTTCGCCAACTTCGTCGACTGCCTGGCGGCGCTGCGGGAGGTGGTGTACGAGCGGGGCGAGGCCACGCTGGCGGAGGTGACCGCGGCGTGCGAGGCGGATTTCGTGGGTCACGAGGCGCTGCGGGCGAAGCTGTTGGCGGCGCCGAAGCAGGGGCGCGACGACCCGCGCGTGGCGGAGCTGGTGACGCTCGCCGAACGGCTGCGCGACGAGCCGGTCAAGGCGATCTGTCGCGACCCGCGCGACGGCACGCCGTTCGGCAACTGCCACGTGGTGCGCTCGGGCGCGGTGCTCGGCGGGCGCCACACGCCCGCCACGCCGGACGGCCGCAAGGCCGGCACGCCGCTGGCCTCGTCGGTGGCGGCGGCTTGTGGCAACGAGATTGCGGGGCCCACGGCCCTGCTCAATTCCGTGCTCCACCTGCACCCGGCCACGAGCTGGCAGTGCGGCTACAACGTCAACCTGCGGCTCCAGCCGCGTACGCTCCGCGAGCCGGAGAGCCGGGCCAAGGTGCGGGCCATGCTGGAGGCGTTCTTCTCCGTCGGCGGGCAGGAGCTGCAGATCAACGCGGTGGATTCGGCGACGCTGCGTGCCGCGCAAGGCAACCCGGCCTCGTTCGGCGACCTGGTGGTCCGAGTGGCGGGGTTCAGCGAGTTCTTCGTCAAGCTGGACCCGGCGATCCAGGAAGACATCATCGCCCGCGAGGAGCACGCCTGACGGCTACACCGGTGGCGGCGGGTAGAGCAGCTCCTCGGCGGCGGCGGTGAGGGGGGTGGGGGGCACGGGCTCGTCGGCGGATTCGCGCGGCAGGCGGATGTGGAACGTCGTGCCGTGGCCGGGCGTGCTCTCCACGTGGATCTGTCCGCCGTGCCGCTGGATGGTGGTGTAGACGATGCTGAGCCCCAGCCCGGTGCCTTCGCCCGGCGCCTTGGTGGTGTAGAAGGGGTTGAAGATCCGGCTGATCTGCTCGGCCGGGATGCCCTGACCCGTGTCGCTGATCGACAGCGCGACCACGTCGTCGTCCGCCTGCCACAGCCGGATCCCGATCCTCCCGCCGTCCGGGGTGGCCTGGAAGCTGTTGGTGAGGAGGTTGAGCGCCACCTGACGGAGGCCGCCGCGCTCGGCGTGGATGGGGGGCACGTGACCGAGCTCCAGGTCCAGCTCCACGTCGCGGGTGGCCATGCTCTTGCGCAAGAGCGCCACGGTCTGCTCGACGAGCTGCCGCAGGTCGAACCACTCCCGCTCGGAGCTGCCGGAGCGGGCGAAGTCGAGCACGGCGTTGATGATCTCCTGCACGCGAGCAATCTCGTCGCGGGCGATGGTCAGGTCCTCGCGCACTTCGGGATCGTCGCTGCGGAGGATCTCGTCGAGGTCGTAGAGCGCCGAGCCGATAATGTTGAGCGGATTGCGGATCTCGTGGGCCACGCCGCTGGCTCCACGAGCTGCGCCTGAAGGCGGAGGCGGGCGCTGATGTCCTTCACGATGCACTGCACGTAGCGCTGGCCGTCGGAGAACTCGAGCGAGCCGAAGGTCAGGCTGACGGGGATGGCGCCGCCAATGGCGCGGAGGAGGTGCATGCCGTCGTGGGCCGCGCGGCCGGTACGAAGCACCTCATCCCACAGCGGCGGCAGGTGGCGCGCTTCGTCGACGCTGAACAGCTCGGCCAGCGGCCGCCCGACCAGCTCGGAGGCGTCCCGGCCGCAGTAGTTGCCCATCGTGCGGTTGGCCTGTACGACGCGGGCGGTGCCCGCATCGAGCTGCAGGAAGCCCACGGGCGCCAGGTCACGGGCGATGCGCAACCGTTCCTCGCTCAGCTCCAAAGCGCGTTGCAGCCGGCGGTTCTCGGTCACGTCGCGAGCGTGCTGCACCACGGCGGTGACGTGCCCGGCCGGGCCGAAGAGCGGGTAGCAGTCCACCTCGAAGACCCGCTCGCCGACGCTCAGCTCACAGCCGTGGAGCGGCCGCCCGGTCTGCAGCACGCGCCGCACCGGACATTCCTCGGGCGACGCGAGGAAGCAACGCATCACCTCGAGGCCGGCGTCGAGCATGGCCTGGGCGGAGGCGTTGGCGACCATCACCTCCATCGCCGGGCTCCACACGATCACCAGGTCCCGCAGGCAGTCCAGGATGGCCTGCAGCCGCTGCTCTGACGCCTCCCGCTCGGACCGCAGGCGGTTGGCCGCCTCGAACTCGTGGGCCTTGCCGATGGCCATGGCGCACTGGTCGGCGAAGCTCTGGGCGACCAGCAGCTCTTCGGGCGACAGCTCACGCGGCTGGTCGAAGTAGAGCACCAGGACGCCAAAGGGCTGCCGGCCCTGGCGCAGGATCAGCACGGTCACGCCCCGGATGCCCTCGGCCCGCAGCGCCTCGACGCAGCTCTCCGGCACGGGCAGCGGCGGCGCGTCCACCAGGTCGCGGACGCTGAACGGCTGCCCGCGCTCGGCCACCGGCTGCAGCGGCAGCACGCCGTGGGTGAGGAACTCGACGTAGCGCTCGGAGAGACCGCGGGCCATGCGGACCGTGCGCTCGGACGAGCCGGGCCGGCTCAGCAGCACCGCGCTGTGGTCGGCGCCGAAGACCTCGCCGGCGCAGTCGAGGATAGCCTGCAGCGCGGCGTCGAGGTCCAGCTCGGCGTTGGTGCGCGCGAGGGCGCGGAGCACCGCGCGGAGTCGTTCGTTCTCGACCCGCAGCTCGCCCAGCTCGGCCGCGAGCTCCTCCGCGGGCCGCAGCGCGCCTCGTGGCATGTCGGTTCCGGGTTCAGGCATCTTCTCCCTCAACCTGCCCGGCTCGCGCCGGAGTTCCTACCCGGGCCGGTAGAACGGCCGCGCCGCCACGCGGCACGGCACCGGCTTGTCACGCACCTCCACCGCCAGCTCGGTGCCGACCTCGGCCAGGTCCGCGCGCACATAGCCCATCGCGATGAAGCGGTCCACCGACGGCCCATAGGAGCCGCTGGTGACCGTGCCCACCCGCGCCTCGCCGTGCAGGATGGGGTAGCCCTCGCGCACCACACCGCGGCCGACCACCTCGAGCCCCACCAGCTTCTCGGCGGGGCCCGCCTCCGCGGCGCGGGCCAGCGCCTCGCGGCCCACGAAATCGCCCTTGGCCAGGCTGACGAAGCGCGGCAGGTCCGCCTCGATGGGGTTGCGCTGCGGGCTGATGTCGTGCCCGTGGAGGCAGAACCCGGCCTCCAGGCGGAGCGTGTCGCGAGCGCCCAGGCCGACCGGCACCGCGCCGGCGGCGAGGAGCTGGTCCCACACCGGGCCCGCGGCCTCCCTGGCGAAGCACAGCTCGAAGCCCGCGTCGCCGGTGTAGCCAGTGCGCGAGATCAGCATCGGCACGCCGAACAGCTCGAACGTGCCGAAAGCGTAGTACCGGAGCGCCGCGAGGCGAGCGGCGTGGTCTGCTCGCAGCAGGCCCCGGAGCAGCGTCGGCGAGCCCGGCCCCTGGACGGCGATCAGCGCGGTCGCCGCGCTGCGGTCGTCCAGGCTGCAGCCATCGCGCGGGAGTCCCGTCAGCCAGGCAACGTCCGCCGGCGTGTTGGCGGCGTTAACGACCACCATCCAGCTCTCCTCGCCGGTGCGATAGACCACCAGATCATCGAGGATCCCGCCATCGGGTGCGCACATCAGGCTGTAGCGGCAGCGCCCGGCGGCCAGCGACGAGAAGTCGTTGGTCAGGGCCTGTTGCAGGAACGGCAGCGCGCCCGGTCCGCGCAGCTCGAGCTCGCCCATGTGACAGACGTCGAACGCCCCCGCGCCGGCGCGTGCGGCACGGTGTTCGGCGAGGATGCCCTCGTACTGCACGGGCATCTCCCAGCCGCCGAAGGGCACCATCCGGGCGCCGAGGGCGACATGGCGGTCGTAGAGCGGCGTGCGGCGAAGCTCCATGGGGCGGATCCTAACGGCGGCGGGTGAGGGCGCGTCGAGCGCGCTCGGCCAGGGGCGCGACCACGCGGCGGCGGACCTGCTCGCGGAGCCGCGGCCGCCGAGCGATGAAGCCGGCCAGAGGAGGCGAGACCCGGGCGTAGAGCCCGGCCAGCCAGCGTCCCGCGCGGGAGCGCAAGAGCACCTGGTCGCGCCAGGCGCGGAGGGCGACCACCTCGGGCGCCAGCGCGTTGCCGCAGGCCGCGGTGGCGACGAAGCAGCCCGCGGGCCGCCCGCCCGCCGTGCGCCCGCCGCCGCCGGGCGGGGTCTTCAGCGGCGCGCGGCAGCGGATACAGAACTCGGCGTCGATGGCGTTGACCTTGCGGCAGGCCGGGCAGCGGAGCTGCAGCTCGGGGTTGTAGCCGTCGTCGCTCGGGCGGCTCGTCATGCGCTGCCGCAGGTCGACGTGATCCTCGATCAGCCGGCGGGCCGAGAGATCGATGCCGTCGTCATCCTCGTCGTCGTCGGCCGTGCGGCCGGCAGCCTGCGCCGCCTGCCGCTTGGCGGCGTTCTCCCGCACGAGGGCGGCGTTGATCTGCTCGAGGTGGTTGCTGACGCGGTCGCGGTAAGGCGGCTGAAGTCCGCCCGCCACCGCCACCTGGAAGCACTCGGCAGCCTCCGCGAGCTGGCTCATGCCCTCGTAGCAGAGACCCAGGTGGTAGCAGACCAGCGGATCATCGCCGGCCGCCAGGGCATGCAGCAGCGGCTGCTCGGCCTCGCGCCACCGGCGCAGGGCGCAGAGCGAGAGCCCCAGGCCGCGCTGCACGCGCGGGTCGTCGGGCCGCACTGACTCGGCGTACTGAAAAGCGGTGACGGCCGGCTCGTAGCGCTCGGCCTCCCACTCGATCTCGCCGCGGAGGAGGTGGGCGTCGAGGAAGTCGCGGTCGCGGCCGACGGCCTCTTCCAGGGCGCTCATCGCGCCGGCGCGGTCGCCGGCCAGCACACGCGCGCGGGCCGCGCCGAGCAGCGCGCGGGCCGCCACCTTGCGCTGCCGGGCGTCTTCGGCAACCTGCAGGTACAGCGCCTCCGCTGCCGCGGCGTCGCCCGCCTGCAGGGCGCCGTCGGCCTGCTCGAGCAGGGCGGCGAGCGGCGCGGGGACCTCCGGCGCACTGACCACGACCACCGGCTCGGGCTCCTCGGCCACCGGCTCGACCGCTGCCGTGGGCTCGGGCTCCCCGGCCACCGGCTCGGGCTCAGGCTCGACCGCTGCGGCGGGCTCGAGCTCGAGCGCTTCAGGCTCTTCCGCCGCGGCGGCGGGCTGCTCAGCGGCGGGCGCCGGTTCCGGTTCCGGCTCCGGTTCGGGCTCACGCTCAGGCGGTTCGGGCGGTGGCTCGGCGACCGGCGCCGCGGCGAGCGACGCCCGGAGCTCTTTCAGCTCGGCGGCGAGGGCGGGGCGGTAGCGCTGCTTCATCCCCGGCTCGCGCTCCGCCGCTTCGCCGGCGGCTTCGAGCGCCATCTCGAGCTGCTCCGAACGCACCTTCGGATCCTCCGGCGCGGCGGCGGCGAGGGCCTGCGCGAGCCCGTTGTAGGCCAGGGCGGCGGGCCCCGCGAGCGGGCCGTTGCGGTCGTCGCCCAGGGCCTGGATCTGCAACAAGGCGTCGTGGAACCCGGTCATCGCCCGCTCGGCCTGCTGCGACTCCAGCAGGGCGGCCGCGTCGCGCAGGGCCTCGAACACGGCCACCGTCTCGTCCATCAGCCCGACTCGGCCGACGGCAGCCGCGTGCTCCTCGCGACGGGTGCGAAGCTGGTCCTGGAGGGCAGAGTGGGCCGCGTCGAGAGCGCCCAGGTCGGCCAGCTCGTCGAGGTCCTCGATGGCCACGTCGAGCGCCCCGACGGCGGCACGGCGGGCGAGGGCGGCGGCGGCGGGCTCGGCGGGCAGCTCGGCCGACGCGACGTCGGCTTCCTGCTCGGCGCGGCGGAGCCGGAGCGGCGCTTCGAGCGCCGTCGCTTCGTCGGCGGGCAGGGCGCGCCGCACATACGGCACCACCATCAGCATCTCGCCCAGCCGCGCATAGTCGGTGGATCGCGCGGCCTCGGTGAGCACTTCGCGGATCCGGTCGGCGAACTCCCCGGCGTCCGGCGCGCCGGGCCGCAGCTCGAGGTAGCGGGCGGCGCCGAACAGCCGGTCCACCACTTGATCGTCGCGGACCGATGTCTGCGCGATCACGCGGTACACGTCGGCGTTGTCGGGATCCAGCTCGATGGCCCGTTGCAGCCGCGCCTCGACCTCTTCGCCCAGCCCCAGGTCGTGCTCCATGAAGGCCAGGAGGAGGAGCGGCTCGACATTATCGGGATCGAGCTCGACCGCGCGCCGCAGCGCCTCGACGGCTTCCGAGGTGCGGCCGGCCTGGTGGCGAGCCAGCGCCAGCTCGACGTGCGCGGCGGGGTCGTCCGGCCGCTCGGCAGCCGCGCGCTCCAGGTGATCGAGGTCGTTTTCCGCCATGGCCGTGCCTTCCGCGAGCATTCTACGACGTTGCACGAAAGTGTCCTGCCGGCCGGCCGCGGCACCGCGTTGACGCCCTCCAGCGGCGGCGGGTAGACTGCTCGCCGGGAGGTCCCCACCCGTGGTTCCCGTTCGGCTCCAGGTACACAACTTCCTCTCGTATGGTCCCGACGTGCCGCCGCTGGAGCTCGAGCGGGTGCGTATGGCCTGCCTCTCGGGCGCCAATGGACACGGCAAGTCGGCCCTGCTCGACGCCGTCACCTGGGCGCTCTGGGGCGAGGCGCGCAAAGCCGGCGGCACCAGCCGTCCGCACGCCGGGCTGCTGCGCCTCCAGGCCGACGAGATGTGGGTGGAGCTGTGGTTCGACCACGAGGGCGCCCGCTACCGCGTGCGCCGCTCCTACCGTCGCGCCGGCCGCGGGATTAGCCTCCTCGACCTCTGGGCGTGGGACCCCGACGCCGCTGCCTATGCCACGTTTGTGAACAGTGCGTTCCTGCTCCAGGGCCGCGCGGACGAGTTCACCCGCCAGCCGCCGGGACAGCGCAAACAGATCCTCGGCGAAATCCTCGGCCTCTCACGCTACGACCGACTCTGCGACCTGGCGCGTCAGCGGCGCAACGAGGCCGACCGCAGGCTGGCCGCGCTCGACTCGTCGACGTCCGTGCTGCGCGCCGAGCTGGCCGAGGAGCAGTCCACCCGCGACGCCCGGGCCGATGCAGAGCGCGCTGTGGCCGAGCTGGAGACGGCGGTGGGGGAGGATGAAGCGGCAGCGGAGACGCAGCGGCGGCGCCTCGACGACGACCGCCGGACGCGGCAGCTTCTGGAGGATCTCGCCGAGCGCCGGGCGCGCCTGGAGCGGGATCGCGACGAAGTGGAGGCCGACCTCGCGGACGATCGCCGCCGGCTGGCCGCGGCGGAGCACCTCCTGACTCGGCGCGCCGAGGTGGAGGAGCAGTCGGCCCGGTTGGCGGCGCTGACCGCCGAGCGCGAAGAGCTGGACCGTGCGCTGAGCCGGCGGCGGGCGCTCCAGGCCGAACGGCAGAGCCTGGAGGTGGAGATCCGCGGGAAGGTGCGCGAGGCCGAGGCGGAGCGCGCCCGCGCCGCCGAGCGGCTGGCCGAGGCCGAGACCCGGCGGCGGCGCGACGCCGATCTGCTCGCCCGGCGGGAGGCCGTCCGGCAAGCCTTCCGGGCGCATCAGCGGGCGAGGGAGCAGCTCGAGGCGGCGGAGGCCGTCGAGGGCCGCCACCGGGCGCTCGGTGAGCTGTTGGCCGGGGTCGAGGAGCGGGTCGAGCGCGCCCGGCTCGAGCTGGCCGCAGAGCAGAGGTCGTTGCAGAGCCGGAAGCGCGAGATGTCGGCCCGCGCCGGGAGGATCGAGGCCCTCCGCACGGAGCAGGTCACCGCCACGCAGCAGGTGGCGGAGGCCGAGTCTGCTGCACGCCTGGTGGCCGAGGCCGACCGGCGCCTGGCGGAGACCGAGGCGGCGCGCGAGCGATTGCGGCTGGCGGATGAGCAGCTCGCGGTGGCGCTGGCGGAGCTGGAGCGCCACGCGGAGCTGTTGGCGGCCGGCGAGGGGCAGTGCCCCGTCTGCCGGCAGGCGCTGGACACCGAACGGCGCGAAGAGCTGACCGCGGAGTACGCTGCTCGCCGCGCGCAGCTCGAGGAGCGGCGCGGCGTCGGCCGGCGGGAGGCGCTGGCGATCCGCCAGGAGCGTGCCGAGCTGAAGGAGCGGCGCGACGGCGCTGCCGAGTGCGCGGCAGCCCTGGCCGAGCGGCAGCGCGCGTCGGTCCGGGCCGAGCACGAGCTCGCCGAGGCGATGGAGGCCGGGGAGCAGGCCGTCGCGCTGGCCGAGCGTCTGGCGGAGCTGGAGGCCCGGTTGGCGCAAGGTGACTACGGAGGAGAGGACGGGCGGACCCGGCAGCGACTCATCGCTGAGCGCGAGGCGCTGGGCTACGACGCCGACCACCACCGGGCGCTCCGCCGCGCGGTGGACGCGGGACGCGACGCCGCCGTGCAGGCCGAACGTCTGGCGGAGGCCGAGCGGGCCGAGGTCGAGATCACGGCCGCGATCACCGCGCTGCGCGACACGCTGGCGGCGCTCGACGAGCGCCTCTCGAGCGGTGCGGTGGCCGCGGAGGAGCGCGCCGCGGCGGAGCGGGTGGAGGCGGCGCTGGCGGAGCTGGCGGTGGACGAGGCGGACCTGGAGCGGGTGGACGCGGCGCGGCGTGAGCTGGCCGAGGTGCCCGCGCTGGTCGAGCGCCTGGCCGCGGCGGAAGAGCAGATGCCGGCGCTCCGCGAGCGGCTGGAACGTCTCACCGCCCGCCGCGAAGAGCGCGTCCGCGGGCTGGGCGAGGTCGACCGGCAGTCGGGTGAGCTGCAGGCGAAGCTGCTCGACCGCGCCAGCGAGGAGGATCGTCTGTCCGCCCTGGAGGAGGCGCTGCGGACGCTGCGGCGCGAGCTGACCGAGCAGCGCGAGCGACTGGGCGCATTGACCGCGGCGGTGGAGCGGCACCGGCGCATGCGCGACGACCTGGTGCGGGCCGAGGCCGAGCAGAAGGAGGAGGCCAAGCGCCGGACGGTGCTCGACCACTTGGTGACCGCCTTCGGCCGCGACGGCATTCCGGCGCTGATCATCGAGAGCGCCGTGCCCGAGATCGAGCTGGCGGCGAACGAGGTGCTGGGCCGGCTGACCGCACACAGAATGCATCTGGGGATCCGCTTGCAGCGCCCCACGCAGGTCGGCGGCGAGCGCGAGACCCTCGACCTGGAGATCAGCGACGAGCTGGGCACCCGGAGCTATGAGAACTACAGCGGCGGAGAGGCGTTCCGGGTCAACTTCGCGCTCCGTCTGGCGCTCAGCCGGCTCCTGGCCGGGCGCGCCGGGGCGCGCCTGCGCACGCTGGTCATCGACGAGGGCTTCGGCACCCAGGACGAGGAGGGCATCGAGCAGCTCGTCGAGGCCCTCCACGCGGTGGGCGACGAGTTCGACCTGGTGCTGGTCGTGACGCACTTGGCGACACTGAAGGACCGCTTCCCGACTCGAATCGAGGTAGAGAAAGAGGCCGACCTGGGCTCGCGCTACGTGATGGTGGGCGAGGGCGCGGCGCCGTAGGCGGCCGGGAGGTAAGCGCGCATGGCTGGACAGGGTCTGTTCGAAGACGCACTCAACCGTATCGACCGGGCTTTCCCCTACGCCGAGATCGGCGAGGAGGCGCTGACCAAGCTCAAGCGACCCAAGGCGATCCTCGAGGTCTC
>JACPDV010000180.1 GCA_016183835.1 Armatimonadota bacterium | reverse complement strand
CCCCTCCCCTGCGAAGCGGGGGAGGGACGGGGTGGGGGGTTCCCGGCCGGTTCGCGCTAGCCGGAGGACCCCCCTCCCGCCTCCCCCCGCTTCGCAGGGGGAGGAGGAGGCGAGACTTCCGGTGCCGCCAATCACTCCCACCGCCGGACGGATCCCTGCTTCCGTGCTATCGTACCCCTAGATGCGCGACT
This sequence comes from Armatimonadota bacterium, assembly GCA_016183835.1. Taxonomy (GTDB): domain Bacteria; phylum Armatimonadota; class UBA10988; order UBA10988; family UBA10988; genus JACPDV01. Next base: position 19,851 of record JACPDV010000180.1, on the reverse strand, counting down.
TCCTCCAGCACCTCCACCAGCGCGTCCTGGTCTGCGACGGCGCCATGGGCACCGCCATCCATGCGCACGACCTCAGCCTCGATGACTTCGACGGGCTCGAGGGCTGCAACGAGATCCTCAACCTCACCCGACCCGATGTCATCGCCGACATCCACCAGGGCTACCTCGACGCCGGCTGTGACGTGATCGAGACCAACGCCTTCGGCGCCAATGCCGTGGTGCTGGCCGAGTATGGCATCGCCGAGCGCTCGCACGACATCAATCTCGCCGCCGCCCGCATCGCCCGCCAGGCCGCCGACGCCGCTTCTACGCCCGATCAACCGCGCTTCGTGCTCGGCAACCTGGGGCCCGGCACCCGGCTGCCGACGCTCGGACACATCGGCTTCGACGACCTCGCCGAGAGCTACCGCGTGCAGGCCCTCGGGCTCTTCGCCGGCGCGGTGGACGCCCTGATCGTCGAGACCTGCCAGGACATCCTCCAGACCAAGGCCGCCCTCGCCGGCATCGACGACGCCACCCGCGAGACCGGCCACCGCCCGCCGGTGATCGTCCAGGTGACCCTCGAGACCACCGGCACGATGCTCCTCGGCACCGACATCGCCGCCGCGCTCACCGCGCTCCTGGGCTACGACATCCAGGCCATCGGCATGAACTGCGCCACCGGGCCGGCGGAGATGGTCGAGCACCTCGCCTTCCTCGCCGAGCAGTGCCCGCTGCCGCTCTCGGTGATGCCGAATGCCGGGCTGCCGCAGTTGGTCCGTGGGCAGGCGCACTTCCCGCTCACGCCCGACGAGCTGGCCGAGTGGCAACTGCGGTTCGTTGAGGAGTTCGGCGTCAGCCTCGTGGGCGGCTGCTGCGGCACCACGCCCGAGCACCTCGCGCGGGTGGTCGAGCGGATCGGCCGGCGCGAGCCGAAGCCGCGGGAGGTGGCTTTCCAGCCGTCGCTCGCCAGCCTCTACCAGCGGGTCACCATCGCCCAGGAGAACAGCTTCCTGATCGTCGGCGAGCGCTGCAACACCACCGGGAGCAAGCGGTTCCGCGAGCTGCTCGCCGAGGGCGACCTGGACGGCATGGTGCAGACGGCGCGCGAGCAGATGCAGGGCGGCGCGCAGGTGCTCGACGTGTGCGTCGACTACGTCGGGCGGGATGGCCCGGCGGACATGGACCAGGTGATCGAGCGCTTCGCCTCCACGGTGGGCGCGCCGCTGATGCTCGACAGCACCGAGGCGCCGGTGATCCTGGCCGGGCTGAAGCGCCTCGGCGGCAAGTCGGCCATCAACTCGGTCAACTTGGAGAACGGTCTGGAGCGGCCAAGGGAGATCTTCCCGCTGGCCCGCCGCTTCAACACCGCCGTGGTGGCGCTGACCATCGACGAGGAGGGCATGGCCCGCACCGCCGAGCGGAAGGTCGCCATCGCCCGCCGGCTCTACGACCTGGCGGTGGACGAATACGGCCTCGACCCGACCAACCTGCTCTTCGACTGCCTCACGCTGCCGGTCTCCACGGGCACGGAGGAAGACCGGCGGAACGCCGCGGAGACGGTGGAGGGGATCCGGCGGATCAAGGCCGCTTGCCCCGGGTCGTTCACCATCCTGGGGGTGAGCAACGTCAGCTTCGGGCTGCAGCCGGCGGCCAGGCAAGCGCTCAACTCGGTCTTCCTCCACGAGTGCTGCGAGGCCGGGCTCGACGCCGCCATCGTCCACGCCGGGCGGATCATGCCGCTCTACCAGATCGACGAGGAGCACCAGCAGGTCGCCCTCGACCTGATCTACGACCGCCGCGCCGACGGCTACGACCCGCTGACCCGCTTCGTGACGCTCTTCCAGGGCGCCAGCGAGCGCCGCAGCACCGGCCCGCGCGAGGAGCTGCCCCTGGAGGACGAGCTGCGCCGCCGGATCGTCGAAGGCGACAAGGTGGACCTGGAGCCGACGCTCGACCAGGCGCTGGAGAGGTACGACGCGCTGGCCATCATCAACGACCACCTCCTGGCCGGGATGCAGACCGTGGGCGAGCTGTTCGGCTCGGGGCAGATGCAGCTCCCCTTCGTGCTCCAGAGCGCCGAGGTGATGAAGGCGGCGGTGGCGTACCTCGAGCCCCACATGCCCAAGTCGGCCGGGCGCAACAAGGGCATCATGGTCCTCGCCACGGTCAAGGGCGACGTCCACGACATCGGCAAGAACCTGGTGGACATCATCCTCTCCAACAACGGCTACCGGGTAGTCAACCTGGGGATCAAGCAGCCGGCGAGCGCCATCATCGATGCGGCCCTGGCCGAAGGCGCCGACGTGATCGGGATGAGCGGGCTGCTGGTCAAGTCGACGCTGGTGATGCGCGACAACCTGCTCGAGCTGAACCGCCGCGGGCTGGACTACTTCCCGGTGATCCTGGGCGGTGCGGCACTGACCCGGCAGTACGTGGAGGGCGACCTGGCTGAGCTGTTCGACGGCCAGGTGAGTTACGCGCAGGACGCCTTCGAGGGGCTGGCGCAGATGGCCGAGCTGTGCGGTCCCGAGGCGCGCCGGCAACGGCGCGAGCGGATCCGCACCGGGGCGCTGGGCGCGGGTGAGACCAACGGGGCGGAGCCGGAACCCGAGTCGGCGGCCGTGGCGGTGGCGGTGATGGAGCGCTCGGCCGTGGCGGTGGATGTGCCCGTGCCGGCGGCGCCGTTCTGGGGCACGCGGGTGGCGGACGAGTTCGACCTGAGCGAAGTCTTCGCCTACGTCAATCCGCTGGCGCTCTACAGCGGGCAGTACCAGCTCCGGCGGCAGGAGGGCGAGTCGCGCGCCGCGTGGTGGGAGCGGATCCGCGAGCAGGCCGAGCCGCAGGTGACAGCCTGGCAGGCGCGGGTGGCCGAGGAGGGGCTGTTCCAGCCGCGGGCAGTGTGGGGCTACTTCCCGTGCGCCGCGGACGGCAACGCGGTGGTGGTCTACCGTGAGAGCGGCGAGGAGTGGCTGCGGTTCGAGTTCCCCCGTCAGCCGGGCGGCCGGCGGCTCTGCATCGCGGACTATTTCCGTCCGGTAGCGAACGGCGAGCGCGACGTGCTCGCCGGCCAGCTCGTGACGCTGGGCGAGCGCGTGGGCCCGCTGGAGCAAGAGCTGTTTGCCGGCGACCACTACACCGACTACCTCTACTTCCACGGCCTGGCGGTGGAGACCACCGAGGCGCTCGCCGAGCTCGTGCACCAACGGGTGCGGCAGGAGCTGGGGATCGCCGGGGACGACGCGGCGAACGTGAACGGCCTGTTCCGGCAGGGGTATCGCGGCGCGCGGTACAGCTTCGGCTACCCCGCCTGTCCGGACCTGGACGACCAGGCGAAGCTGGCGGAACTGCTCGACTGGGGTCGGGTGGGGGTGGGGCTGAGCGAGGAATACCAGCTTGTTCCAGAAGTTTCAACGTCGGCGGTGATCACGCATCACCCGGAGGCAGCATACTTCAGCGTAGCGGGTCGCAACTGAGGCGTGCCCTGCGGCTGGAAGGCCTGGCGGAGGAGACGGCCGGCGCCACGGTGTAAGCCCGGTGTGCGCGGGCGGCGGCTGGTCGGAGATGGTGGTCCATGACGTACCCAGGGGAATTGACGCTGTACGTGTCGCCCGGCGCGGCCATCGACCCGGCCGGCCTACGGGTGGACGGGTTGCGGGTGCACGACCTGGCCGCCGGCGAGCTGCCGGATTCGCTGGACGGCGCGGCCGTGTGGCTGGTGTCGGCCTCCTACCTCGGCGCGGACGCGGAGGAGGTGGGCCGCGGCATCGCCGCCGTGCCGGCACGCGACACGTTCGCCATCGTGCTCGCCTCCACGGTGGAGCAGACGCATCTCGATCCGGAGGTGGACGAACGGGTCTTCGCCTACCTCAATCCGAACGCCCCCGCGCACCTGCAGGCGAAGGTGGTCCGCCGTGCGCTGACCTCGGTGCGGATGGCCTGGCAGCAAGCTCAGATGGCCGCCGACCTGCAGAGCCGCGACGAGCAGTTGCGGCAGCTCAACCAGATCGGGATCGCCCTCAGCGCCGAGCGCGAGGTCGACCGGCTGCTCGGCGAGATCCTGCTTCGCGCGAGGCAGATCACCCAGGCCGACGCGGGCAGCCTCTACCTGCTCGAGGACGCCGGCGACGGCACGCAGCGGCTGCGCTTCAAGCTCAGCCAGAACGACAGCTTCGACCTCGACTACAACGAGTTCACGATCCCGCTCAACACTCGCAGCCTGGCGGGCTACACGGGCGTCACCGGGGAGAGCCTCCGCCTCGCGGATGTCTACGAGCTGCCGGCGGACGTGCCCTACGGCTTCTCCCGCAGTTGGGACGAGGAGACCGGCTACCGCACCACCTCGATGCTCGTGGTGGCGATGAAGAACAACAAGGGCGAGGTCCGCGGCGTGCTGCAGCTCATCAACCGCAAGCCCGACGGCGATCTGGTCCTGCGCACGCCCGAGGACTTCGACGCCAACGTGATCGAGTTCGACGAGCGCTGCGCGGAGCTGGTCGGCTCGCTCGCCAGCCAAGCGGCGGTGGCGCTCGAAAACCAGCTCTTGCTGCGGAACATCCAGAACATCTTCGAGGGCTTCCTGCACGGCTGGGTGAAGGCCGTGGAAGACCGCGATCCGGCCACCGCCGGGCATTCGCAGCGGGTCACCGCGCTGAGCCTGGCGCTCGCCCGCGAGGTGGGCCGCTGCGAGACCGGGCCCTACGCCGGCGTCTCGTTCACCCAGCTCGAGCTGGAGGAGCTGCGCTACGCCGGCCTGCTCCACGACATCGGCAAGATCTACGTGCGCGCGGAGGTCTTCCTCAAAGCCAAGAAGCTCTACAGCCACCACCTCCAGCTCATCGCCGAGCGCTTCGACTTCGCCAAGCGCACGCTCCAGGCCGACTACAACGAGCGCAAGCTGCAGGCCGTCGTGGACCATCCGGGCGCCGATCCGCAGCCGCTCTTCGCCGCTCTCGACGCCGAGTACACCGAGCAGCTCTCCCGGCTCGACGACTATTTCCAGACCATCCTGCTGGCCAACGAGCCCACCGTGCTCGAGGAGGACCGCTTCGAGCGCCTCAGCGAGATCGCCGCCAGCACTTACAGCGATCTCTACGGCCACGCGCAGCACCTCCTCCAGCCCGAGGAGCTGCGCCTCCTGGCCATCCGCCGCGGCAACCTCGACCCCGAAGAGCGCCGCGAGATCGAGTCCCACGTGGAGTGGAGCTACCGCATCCTGGAGCGCATCCCCTGGACCCGTGAGCTGCGCGAGATCCCCGCCGTCGCCGGCGCCCACCACGAGAAGCTCGACGGCAGCGGCTACCCCAACCACATGACCAGCGAGCAGATCCCCTTCCGCGCCAAGATCATGACCATCGCCGACATCTACGACGCGCTCACCGCCGCCGACCGGCCCTACAAGCGCGCTCAGTCCACCGACAGCGCGCTCCGCATCCTCGGCTACGAGTGCAAGGACAACCACCTCGACGCCGAACTGCTCCGCATCTTCTGCGAGCGGGAGGTGTGGCGCGTGGCCCATCGCGACGATGTCGAGGAGTGTGTGCAGCGGCTGGTCTACGAGGACGTGGCCTGATGCCGTTGCTCCACCGGCCGGGGATCAAGACCGCCGCCGAGATCGAAGCGATGCGCAAGAGCAACCGGCTGGCTCGCCGCATCATCGCCGAGCTCGGCGAGCACGTCAAACCCGGCGCTACCACCCGCCAGCTCGACACCATCGCCCGCCGCCTGACCGAGGAGGCCGGCGCCAAGGCCGCCTTCTACCACTACCGGGTGGGCCAGAAGGTCTACCCCGATCACATCTGCGCCTCGGTCAACGAGACGGTGGTCCACGGCATCCCCAGCCACAAGCCGCTCAAGCCGGGCGACCTGCTCAGCATCGACTACGGCTGCTTCCTCGATGGCTGGTGCGGCGACACGGCCTTCACCTGGTGCGTGGGCGACTGCCCCACGCCGGCCGCCCGGCACCTCATGGACGTCACCCGCAGGGCGCTGGCGATCGGCATCGAAGAGGCCCGCGCCGGCCGCCGGGTGTTCGACATCGCCAAGGCGGTGCAGGACCATTGCGAGGGCAACGGCTGCGGTGTGGTCCGCGCGCTGGTCGGTCATGGCATCGGCCGCAAGATGCACGAGCCGCCGCAAGTGCCTAACTACGCCTGCCGCGAGAGCACGCGCGACCGGCTCAGGCCGGGGATGACCTTCTGCATCGAGCCGATGGTGACCGCCGGCGGCTACGAGGTGAGGGAGCTGTCCGACGGCTGGACGATCGTTACGGCGGACGGCTCGCTGGCGGCGCATTACGAGCACACCATCGTGGTCCTCTCGGACGGGCCGGAGATCCTCTCCACCCCGGACGAGATCTGAGCCCGGAGGATCTCAACACAGAGGCACAGAGGCACAGAGAGGGAACGGGTCGGTCGTTCCTGTGGCGGGGCCGGCGTCCTCAAGGGTGTCGCGTTGGACTTATATCCCGAACTCAGCAAAGCCATCGGGGGAGCCATCGAGGTCCACCGCGCTCTCGGGCCGGGCCTGCTCGAGTCGGTCTACGAGGGGTGCCTCTGTTACGAGTTGGGCCAGCGTGGGCTGGCCGTGGTGCGTCAGCTCGAGTTGCCGGTGCGCTACAAGGGCGTCCGTAGCGACTGCGGGTTCCGCATCGACATGTTGGCTGGCTGACGGGATAACCCGTCGTGTGCTCTGATCTCTGTGGCTCTGAGACCTCTGTGTTAAGGTCTCCGCCGCCTGGGAGCACCACGATCGCCGAAGCTCTGCTCACCGTCGACAATCTCCACGTCTACTACGGCGGCATCCACGCCGTGCAGGGCATCTCGTTCAGCATCGAGAGCGGCGCCATCGCGACGCTGATCGGCGCCAACGGCGCCGGCAAGTCGTCCACCCTCCGGGCGCTCTCCGGAATCGTCCCCGCCGCACCCGGCAGCCGGATCTGTTTCGACGGGCAGGACATCACCAACGCCCCACCGCACCTGATCGTCGCCGCCGGGCTGTGCCAGGTGCCCGAGGGCCGGCGCATCTTCGCCAGCATGTCCGTGGAGGAGAACCTCCTCCTTGGCGCCTTCGCGCGCGAGAACGTGTCGCGCGCCGAGCTGGACCACGTCTACACCCTCTTCCCCATCCTCGCCGAGCGCCGCGCGCAGAGCGGCGGCACGCTCAGCGGCGGCGAGCAGCAGATGCTCGCCATCGGTCGCGCGCTGATGGCCCGGCCGCGACTGCTCCTCCTCGATGAGCCGTCGCTCGGCCTCGCGCCGTTGCTCGTCAGCGAGATCTTCCGCATCCTCGCCGGCCTCAACCAGACCGACGGCGTCACCATCCTGCTGGTGGAGCAGAACGCCCGCAAGGCCCTGGCCACCGCGCAGCACGGCTACGTGCTCGAGACCGGCCGCGTGACGCTCAGCGGGCCCTGCGCGGAGCTGCTCGCCGACGAGGGCGTGCGGCGGGCGTACCTGGGAGAGTAGGTGTGCTCGGACTGATCGCGATGGTGGTGGCGGCGCTCCTGGGCGGCTCGCTGGCGGGGCTGGACAGCTCCGCCGGGCTCGCGGGCGCGCTGCGAGAGCAGACGGGCGAGGTGGACCAGCTCGCCGTGTCCGTGGGCCGGCGCCCGCCGCCGGAAGATGGCGAGACCGGGCCCGGGTTCGGCGCCTTCCGCGACGTGCGCGTGGAGGTGCGCGGCGTGGACGCGCGCCGCCTGCCGCTCGCGCCGCTCGTGGCCACCTCGCGGCCGGGCACGCTCAAGGGCCGCATCGACTCGGTCGAGCTGCTCTGCCGCCAGGTCCGCCTCGACAACCTGAACGCCAGCGAGGTCAACTACCGCGCGCGGGGCGTGGCCTACGACCTGCTGCTGGCCCTCCGCACCGGCGAGATGCAGACTTGCAGCGTGGCGCACGAGGAGCTTGAAGTGGTCCTCCGCGACGGCGATCTGGACGCCTACGCTGCCGCGGCGTATCCCGAGCTGACCGACGCCAAGGTGACCTTCGAGCAGGGGCGGCTCGTGCTGCGCGCCAGCGTGCCGCTGTTCATGTTCGCTTTCAAGGTGAAGGTGACCGGCGTGCCGGCCGTGGAGGAAGGCCGCCGCCTCGTGCTGCGCGATCCGGTGCTCGACACCGGCCGGATGCAGTTGAGCGCCGATCTGCGGAAGAGCATCATGACCGGTCTGAACCCGCTGGTGGATCTGGACGAGACCCTCGAGTTCGAGGTGCCGCTGACCTGGTCCGGCCTGCGGCTCAAGGACGGCGAGCTGCGGCTGGCTGGCCACCTGGTGTCGCCGGCGCCGGCTCCCGTGCCGCGGCGGTTCAGCCCGGACTGGCGGTACCGGGAGCAGTGATGGCGCAGGCGGGGCCTCGTCGCCGACCCGTCGCCCTGCCGGTCGGGGCCGCCGATCCATGATTCCGGACAAGTGGACACAACGGTCTTCCTTTGGCCCGGGAATCCGCTACAATGGGCTCATGGCTTCCACCTGCCAGCTTGTGGACACTCAGCACCGGCGCATCACCTACCTGCGGGTAAGCGTCACCGACCGGTGCAACCTGCGCTGCGTCTACTGCATGCCTGAGAAGGTGGAGTGGAAGCCGCGCGCCGAAATCCTCTCCTACGAGGAGATCCTACGGATCGTGTCCGTGGCGCGCGAGCTGGGTGTGCGCAAGGTGCGCGTCACCGGCGGCGAGCCGCTGGTCCGACACGGCGTGCCCGAGCTGCTCCGGCGCCTCATGGCCCTCGGCATCGAGGAGCGCTGCCTGACCACCAACGGCATCCGCTTCGCCGAGCAGGCCGAGGACCTCCGCGCCGCCGGCCTGCAGCGGGTCAACATCAGCCTGGATACCCTCGACCCCGACAAGTTCCGCCGGATCACCCGCGGCGGCGAGCTGAGCCGTGTGCTCGAGAGCCTCGACAAGGCGCTCGAGCTGGGGCTGCAGCCGCGCATCAACGTGGTCGCCATGCGCGGGTTCAACGAGGACGAGCTGCCCGCCCTGGCCCGGCTCTCGCTCGACCGGCCGCTCACGGTGCGGTTCATCGAGGTGATGCCGTTCGGCGGTCAGTCACCCGACCCGCGCCTGCGCCGTGAGGCGCCGGACAAGCCCATCGACTGCGAGGCACGCGAGGTGGATCCGCTGTCGATGGACGAGGTGCGGGCGATCGTCGGCATCTCGCCGGCGGTCACGCTCCGCCAGGTCGAGGGCGAGCTGCCGGTGCTCAACACGCTCGGGCCGGCGGAGTACACGCAGCTTCCGGGCGCGATGGGCCGGCTCGGGTTCATCGCCTCGATGCACGAGCACATCTGCGAGCGCTGCAACCGGGTCCGGCTGACGGCGGACGGCTGGCTGAAGCCGTGCCTGCTGGGCAGCGAGCGGGTCCTGGTGCGCGACGCCGCCCGCTCCGGCACGGACGACGACATCCGTGCGGCGTTCGGCGAGCTGATGCGCATCAAGCCGGTCCGCGGCACGCGCGACGTGGGGTGGGAAGAGGCGATGGCGGGCATCGGGGGGTGAGGGCGTGCGAGGCCCTCACGCCGGCCCGTACACCGTCGAGCCGTGCGCCGGCAGCGGCACCGCCCAGAGGTTGCGGTACTGCACCAGGTCGCCGTGGTCCTGGAGCAACAGCGGCCCGGGCACGCCCTCACGGTTGTCGATGGGCGCCCCGGTGGCCCCCGGCAGCTCGATGTTGTTGTGGATCAGCACGCCGTTGTGGAACACCGTCATGCGCACCCGCTCGCGCACGTTGCCGCTCTCGTCCAGCCTCGCCGCGCGGAACGCCACGTCGTAGGTCTGCCACTCCGTCGGCTTGCGGCAGCCGTTGCTGAGCGGCGCGAACTGATTGTAGACGGCACCGCAGTCGCCCTTCCCCGGCCGCGCCCAGCCGAACGAGTCGAGCACCTGGACCTCGTACCGCCCCGCCAGGAAGACGCCGCTGTTGCCCTTCGCCTGGCCGGTCTTGTCGGGCATGTCGGGCACGCGGAACTCGAGGTGCAGGTAGTGGTCGAGGCACGTCTCGGCGGTCATGATGTCGCCCTTGCCGGGCACGACTTTGAGGATGCCGTCTTCCACCACCCACTCGGCGGCCGAGCCGTCGCGCTTGGTCCAGTTGCTCACGTCCCGCCCGTTCAGCAGCAGCACCGCGCCCGCGGGCGCGGGCAGTCCGTCGGTCATGGCCTCATCTCCTTGGGCGACCGTCCGACGGTTCGCCTCCGGCGCCCCGCTCCCTCTCCCTCAGTACTGCCCATGCACCCGGCCGCCGCCGGAACTGCCGCTCCGCCATCGCCCGGCTCATCGCCACGAACGGCTGCGCCGACGGGTGCAGCCAGGGCAGATCGCCCGGCGGGAACAAGATGATGTCGCTGCGGCTCACCAGGTAGCTGCGAAGGTGCGCCAGCGGCGCATCGTCGTTGAGGTAGTCCACCACCAGGATGTCGCCGGAGTCCAGCTCCACCCAGCCCGAGTACCCGCCGTCGCGGTGCACGCTGCGGTCCATGTCGAGCACCACCGTGCGGCCCGGGTAGTAGTGCGTCATGTACCAGGGCTGCGCCGGGTCGTTCACGTCCAGGCCGGGCCGGTCCTCGGGCATCGGCCGGCGCGGGAGCATCGGCGACTCGCCCTCCACCCGTGCAGCGTCCTGCGTCATCAGGTGCAGCGCCAGCATCTCGTTGGGGATGTCCAGCCGGTAGGTGATGCACACCTCGCCGGTGCTCAGCAGCCCGGCCTTCGGCCGGCCCTCCAGCCCGATGAGCTGCGTCGGATACGGCCCGCGCCAAATGCGCCCGCCATCGGACGAGAGCACCTTGTAGCCGCGCCCCAGCTTGTCATCGCGGAGAATGCCGAGCAGCGTGCCGTCGTCCAGCTCGACGAAGCTGCCTTCCGAGAAGTCCTGCCCCGGCTCGCGCGGGATGGCCACCGGCTCCGACCACGTCCGGCCCTGGTCGGGGGAGGCGAAGACGTACTGCACTTCATCGTTGTGACCGTCGGGCGCGGTCTCGAGGGTGGAGGCGCCCAACATCAGCCGCCCGTCGCGCAGCTCGTTGAGCGAGGGCACGAGCATGTCCGCGATGCCGAGGTCGTCCGGCCCGCTCCAGGTGACCCCGGCGTCGGTGCTGCGGTAGCCGTGCAGGCTCCACACGTGCGGGGCATCCGCGGCGCGGTGGAAGTCGGCGACCATGAAGAGCGAGCCGTCGCCCAGACAGATCAGCCGCGGGCAGTTGATGGATGCGCCGATCCGCCACGGGTCGGTGATCCGCTCGCGGCTCTCGCGCCAGCCGCGGAGGGCGTCGTCGCAGAGCCACGCGCGGTCCGCTTCCACACGCTCCTCGGTGGCGACACACTCGTCCAGGATCTGCTTCGGCAGCCACGTCCGCCCGCCATCGAGACTGCGCCGGCAGGCGATGCGGGAGAAGGGGTACGGCGCATGGAACATGCACTCGCGGTAGATGCAGACGAGCGTGCGGTCCGGCGTCTGCGCCAGGTCCGGGAAGCACTCGTAGATGGTGTCGTCGCGGGAGACGATGGATCTGAGCATGGCGGGGTCTCACCTGGCGGGGGTAGTATAGCGTCGCCGGGCGGCGGGCTTGCGGTTTGGGGGCGCGATTGACAGCCGTCCGCCGGGAGTCTACGATTCCTGCCGAGCGCGGGCCGGTACACCGTAGGGGCGACCCTCGTGGTCGCCCGTCCGGCGACGACACACGGCCCTCGCAACGCAGACGGGCGACCACGAGGGTCGCCCCTACGACAGATAGCGACGCGCGACAGCGCCGTGGAGCAGGACATGGAGGCCGCACAACGCCTGTACGAGCCGGAGGAGTACCTCGCTCTGGAACGCGCCGCCGAGCACAAGAGCGAGTTGTTCGACGGCCGGATCGTGGCCATGGCGGGTGGCACGTTGGCACACGCGCAGATCGCAGCGAATGCCTTGGTTCGCTTGGGAATCCAGCTCGAGTCCACGCCATGTCGGGCACTGGGCAGTGACGCGAAGGTGAAGCTCGCCACCCGGCGGTCGTTCTACTACCCGGACGTTACTGTGATCTGCGGCGACGTCCAGTTGCTAGACAAGCACCGCGACACGCTGCTCAACCCGTCTGTCGTCATCGAGGTCCTCTCGCCGTCCACGGAGATGGTGGACCGTATCGTCAAGTGGGGCGAGTACCAGCTCGTCCCGTCGCTTCAGCACTATCTGCTGATCGCCCAGGACGAGGTCTGCGTCGACGTCTACACCCGGCACGGTGAGCAGTGGCTCTACACCCGGTATACCGAACCGGAGGCCGTGGTCGAGCTGTCCGCCATCGACTGCCGCCTGCGCGTCGGCGACCTCTACCACAAGGTGGAACTGGCACCGGAGGAGCCGGAGGAGGCCGAGCAGGGGTGACGCGGCTCTGCCTGCGCTCGGCCTTGGGAGGGCCAAGAGCATGCGCTACCGCCTTTCGATACACGCCGAGGAGGAGATGGCGCGGCGCGGCATCGCGTGGACGGTCGTCGAGCAGGTCCTCGCCGCGCCTGAGCAAGTGGTCGGGGCGCCCCGCGACCGGCGGTGCTACCCGTCGCGGGTGGCGTCTCCCGACGGCCAGTTCCTGGTTCGGGTTGGAGTAGTGGACAGGATGGACCCGGCGCTGGTCGTGATGGTGTACCGCACGAGCCGTGTGGCGAAGTACTGGAAGCAGCCATGAAAGTGACCTACGACGCGGAGGTGGACGTGCTGCGTATCGTGTTCCGCGACGCGCCGGTGGCCGAGAGCGACGAGAGCAAGCCCGGCGTGATCCTGGACTTCGACGCGGCGGGGCAGGTCGTGGGCCTGGAGATCCTCGATGCCTCGGAGCAGGTCACCGAGCCGCGGGTGGTGGAGTTGGCGCTGGCGGGGTGAACCGGATCGCTCCGGCGGCTACCTCCTCTCCGTCCCCAGGCACACCCCCTCCCACGCCCCCAGCTTCCGCCGCAGCAGCGTCCACCCGCCCGCCTGCGGCACCATCTCGCAGCCCTCGTACTTGGTCCCCTTCGGCACCTTCAGCGACACCAGGTCCGTGGTCTCGATCCCGAACCGCTCCTGCACCAGCACCACACTCCGGTCGTCGCTCACCGCCACGCGCAGGTTGTGCGGCGCGCGGACCGGGCGGTCGATGCCCGCCGCCGTGGCAATGTCTTCCCACATCCCAGCCATCACGTCGTACGGCTCCTGCGCGATGGGGATGCCCCAGGAGAGGTCCCAGCCCTTCCCCAGCGGGAAGCCGAAGGCGTAGATCGTGTTCCCCGCGTAGCCCGCCGCCACCGCCCCGGCCCGGCCATCGGGCAGCGTCAGCAGCGGTCGGCCCTTGGCGAAGAAGCCGGTGGCCGAGTTGTCTCCGCGATCGCCGTCGTTCAGAGTGACGTTCCGCGCCTCGCCCGTGGGCGGCGACCAGCGCCAGGTGTGCTTCCCGGTGAAGCGCTCGCCGCTCGCGTAGTCGTCCTGCCCCAGCCACTTCGCGGCCGTGGGGTGGAACTTGGGCGTGGGCGAGAGGTAGGGCGTGCGTTTGCCGAGGTAGCCGATCACCAGCGCCCGCTTGCCCTTCCCGGCCGGATCGGTCAGCCAACGGTCGAGGGCGGTCCAGGCGGTGGCGGCGTAGTCGAGGTCGGCGCAGGGGAGGAACACCAGGCGGTAGGGCGCCAGGTCGATCTTCCGGTTCTGCCTGCCGTAAGCCAAGTCCTCGTCCCTCACGGTGTCGAACTCGACGTTGAGCTGCCCGAGCGCCTCGGCGACGGCCTCGGCGTTGCCGTAGTCGCGCCCGCTGCGATTGCTGCGGGCGAGGTTCTGGTTCGTCACGATCAGCACCTCGACGCGTCGAGGCAGCGCGAACTTGACGCCCTGCACCCGCCGGTAGAAGCCGCCCAGCCAGGCGAGCGCCCGGGTCAGGTGCGCCTTGCCCTGCTTGTCCACGTCGGCGCCGCCGAGGTGCATCCAGGTGTACGACTGCTCGAACGCGCCGCCGTGGCCGAGCAGCTCGAAGCTCTGCGCGCGGTAGTAGTTGAGGATCTCGGGCTCATTGCCCGCCTTGCCTCCCTCGCCCTCGCCGCACGAGACGCCCACCGCCGGGCTGCCCGGCGCTGTGACGTACGCCCGATAGGGCGAGATGTTCTTGTAGTACTTCCGCATCCGGTCGAAGGGCGCGATCGCGGACAGGTTCTGCTCGGAGTCGTGGCAGCCCACGCCGATCACGTCGAAGTCCAGATCGGCGCGGCGGTAGAAGTGCAGGAAGTGCCACTGCGACGTAAAGTCCTGCGCATTGGAGTGGAACAGCCACTGCCGTGGCGCGGCGGGGCGCACCACCTTCGCCCAGTGGTTGACGAAGTCGAGGTAGAGCCGGTCCTCGCGGAAGGCGTTGTAGTCGATCCACGAGGGATCGTCGGGCGTGAAGGTGTTGAGCGACATGTGGGAGGGCAGGTCGAGGTGGGGCGCCTCCGCCTGCCGGTAGCGCGGCCAGACGGGGAGGGGCACCTGCGACCAGTCGCTCAACGCGCCGAACACCGACGGCTGCAATGGGTAGGCCGGATCGAGCACGTCCTCGGCGGCGGCGCCCCAGTGCTCGGCCTTGCGGCTCACCTGGCGGCAGCGGGAGACGTCGGCGAAGTCATAGCCGGTGGACCAGGCAGCCTTCAGCCGCTCGAGCGAGCCGTAGCGGCGCTGAAGGTCCTGGTCGAACGCGGTGCGGAGGTGGCCGTTGGTCAAGTCGTCGGCCATGATCACGTCCTCTTCGCCGATCATGTAGCCGGCGACCACCGGCCGCGCGGCGTAGCGGATCAGCATCTTGCGGTGGGCCAGGGCGTTGAGCTCGGTCATCTCGGGGTAGAGGTACCAGCGGGTGTGGTACGGCCCCGGCGCGGCGTCCCAGCTCGCGTTCCAGAAGAAGTCGCCCTCCAGCACGGCGAACCGGCCGTGCGCCTGGCAGCGGTCGAGGAAGTAGTCGAGCACCTGGTAGTTGTAGTCGAAGTGCGGCAGGCCGGTGCCCTTCGGTTGCTTGTCGCAGCGCTGCCAGCCGCCGTCCACGTCGAGGAGCGACTGCCAGCCGGTGAAGCGCAGGTAGGGGTGCACGCCGCCCTGCTCCATCAGCGCCAGGTCGTCCTCCAGGCGGTCGTAGTCCCATTCCAGGTAGCCGAGGTGGGTCTGCCCGTCGAGCACTTGGCCGTAGATGGTGAAGAAGGGGTGGCGGATGGTGCCGGTGGCGTCCACCACCTGCCCGCTGGCCGGGTCGATGCGGAGGAAGCCGCCGTACTGCGCCGCGTACTCGGGCCGCACGTACTTCGCCCCAAAGACCGCCTGGTTGCGCTGGTCGGCGGTCCACGAGGCGTGAAAGGCGGCGATCTTCGGCTCGGTCTCCTGGCGCAGCAGGTCGCGCGGCATGAGGGCGAAGCGCTTGTCCCAGTGCACCGCGCGGCCGGCGGAGCCGAGGTAGTCGTCGATCACGGTGACCGGCTGCCAGCCGTCGTCGGGCGCGGCGCCGCGGGGCCAGCCCGGTCCGCCGCCGGCATGCCACTCCCAGCTCCCGTCGGTGAGCACGTCGACGAAGGCGCCGCCGGGCAGCTCCACCCGGAGCTGCGCGTAGACCGCCACGGTCCACACCGAATGCACGCGCAGGTCGAGGTCGTTGGTCCCGGCGCGGAGGGCGGTGGTGACGTCGGCGAAGCCCGGGAGGCGCTCGACCTCGGCATCGACCACCTCCAGCCGCAACGCGCCGTTGACGTGGGCGGCGGCGGTGTGGGTGGCTGACACGGCCAAGACGGCGCGGACGGGCTGCGCGGGGAGCTCGAACCGCGTGCGGAAGGAGCAGTCCTTGGCCCCGGCGTCGGCGTTGGCGCGGATCAGGTAGGCGTCATCGGGGTAGAACGGCGAGCACTCACCGGCCGGAAGCCAACCCGGGTAGAGGCCGGAGCGGTCGCCGGGGGTGGCGGCGAGGATGGCGAGCAGCAGCCAGGGCATGGACGTCTCCTGCGCGGTCGAGCGAGGATTGGCCGGTCGGCAGCGGATCCCTGCGGCGGGCGGATCCGGGCAGGAGCCGGGCTCCTACGGCCGAAACACCCGCCGGAGACGCTCATGCCCCGCCTTGCGTTTGTGGCCGCCCTCCTCGTCACCCACGCCTTCGCCGCCGTGGACCAACAGAAGATCGACGACGTCGCCGCCGGCAAGCTGACCGAGGCCAAGGCCAGTTGGTGGGGCTTCGACGCCGCCGACGCCACCGCGTGCCTCCAGGCCGCCATCAACTCGAAGGTGCCCAAGCTGATCGTCGACAACTTCGGCCAGCCGTGGGTGGTCAACCCCATCAAGCTGATCAGCAGTCAGGAGATCCTGTTCGAGAAGGGCGTCGAGATCCAGGCCAAGCCGGGCAGCTACCTGGGCACCGGCGACTGCCTCTTCGAGGCGCGCAATCAGCACGACATCACGCTCCGCGGCTACGGCGCCACGTTCCGCATGCGGCGCGACGACTACGCCAAGCCGCCCTACAAGAAGGCCGAATGGCGGCACACCCTCAGCTTCATGTCCTGCTCCAACGTCAAGGTCTACGGACTCACCCTGGCGGAGAGCGGCGGCGACGGGATCTACCTCGGCACCGCCACGCGGGGCGTCACCAACAAGGGCGTGCTGATCAAAGACGTGGTCTGCGACCGCAACTACCGGCAGGGCATCAGCGTGATCACCGCCGAGGACCTGACCATCGAAGACACCGTGATGAAGGACACCGGCGGCACGGCGCCGATGGCCGGGATCGACTTCGAGCCGAACGAGGCGAGCGAGCGGCTGGTCAACGTCGTGATGCGCCGCTGCACGGTGCAGGGCAACCGCGGCGACGGCTACGATATCTACATCCCCACGCTCCACGGCGACTCCGAGCCGGTGTCGATGCGCTTCGAGAGCTGCCGCGCCGTGGGCGACAACGGCTGCGGGCTGCGGCTGGTCACGGGCAACGCCAAGGCGGCGGCCGTGTTGGGGAGCATCGCTTTCGTGGACTGCGTCTTCGAGCGCTCGACCGGTTCCGGGATCCAGGTCTGGGACAAGCCGGTGGAGGGGCTGAAGCTGACCTTCGAGCGCTGCCAGGTGCTCGACCCCGCTGCCGGCACGGCCGGGTTCGCACCGATCCTGCTAGGCGCCGGGCAGACCGGGGATCAGCCGGTGGGCGGGATCGTCCTCGACGTGCTGGTTCGTGACGCGCTCGAGCGCAAACCGTTCGCCTTCGCCGACTCCTCCGACGTGGGGCTGCAGGAAGTCACGGGCACGCTGCGGCTGGAGCGTGGCGGGAAGACCGTTGAGCTGCCGCTGACCAAGGAGCAATTGGCCGAGTGGGTGCCGGCGACCCGCTACCGGGCACTCCCGCGGGTGGCGCTCAAGGGGCTCGCGCTGCTGCCGGTGGGCGGCGCACCGGCGGCGGACCAGCGTGTGGCGCCGTTCGCCTGGCTGCGCGGCAAGGGGCTCCTGGGTGTGTATGCCAGGCAGGGCGAAACGGTCAGCCTGACCTTCGAGGAGGGGCAGGTCGGCAACTACGGCGGGCGGGCGATGCCCATCGAGGTCACGGGGCCGGACGGCAAGGTGCAGAAGGTGGGCGAGGCGGAGTTCCAGCAGGCGACCGAGGTGAGCTTCACGGCGCCTGCTGACGGGTTCTACCGGGTGAGTGCCGATGCCGGGGCCAACCGGTTCCGGGTCACGGCCGCGTCGCACGCGGTGGTGCTGATCGGCGAGCCGGGCTCGGTGCACCTGATTGGCGCGGTGGGGCGACTCTACTTCTGGGTCCCGAAGGGCACCCGCGAGTTTGCGGTGCGGGTCTACGGCGAAGGCGTAGCCGAGGCGGTGCAGGCGGCGCTGCTGGATCCGAGCGGCAAGACGGTGGACGAGAAGGACGACATCGCGTCGGTGCACCAGTTCGAGGTGGTCCTGCCGCAGCCGAGCGCGGGCGAGGCGTGGAGCATCCGGCTCAACCGACCGGCGCACGGCGTGCTGGAGGACCACTACGTGGACCTGCGCGGCGTCCCACCGCTGCTGGGGGCGTCGGCGGAAGGGCTGCTGACCCCCTGACCGGAACCGGAGGTCTCACCACAGAGCACACAGAGATTCCGGATTCAGACCCTGTCTATCCGGTCGAATCCTCTGTGCTCTCTGTGTCCTCTGTGTTGGACACTCCGGTCGATAGCCGCTCCCGGTACCGGCCGACTTCTTCCGGAGCGTGTGCGTCCGAGCCGAAGACCACCTGCGCCCCCAGCTCCAGCGCGCGGGAGAGCAGCGGCTCGGGGAGATACGTCTCGCCGCACTCCGGCTTGTCCAACCCGGCGGTGTTGCAGTCGATCTCCAGCCCCTCGCGCACCGCCAGCTCGAGCACCCGCGTGGCCGCGTCGAGCACCCGCTCCGGCTCCGCCAGTGGCAGCGTGCGGACGAACTTGGTCGGCAGCGTGAGATGCCCCAGCCGCCGCGGCCGCAGGTCCACGCCGCGATAGCGCCACGAGGCATTCACGGCGGACGCCAACAGGCGGTAGTAGCGCAGGTGGTAGCCGTCGCTCGTGCCGCTCGGCGAGACAAGCTCCGCGGCCGCCATGGCGGCGGTGCCGTCGACCACCGTGCGGTCGACGAAGTGGAGGCTCAGCACGGTCGCTTCGGGGTCCACCCGGCCCCACACGCCGTGGAGCATCCGCAGCAGCTCGCCGTGCCAGCCGCCCTGCGCGGCGCCGAGGTAGTCCACCTCGAACCCGACGTAGATAGTCAGCGGCCCGGGGAACCGCTCCCGCGCGGCATCGGCGTCGTCCAGGTAGGCGGTCATCTCCTCGGGCAGCATGGCGCACTCGCGCGGGCCCATGGGGTCCACGAAGCCGTGCGGCAGCGCAATGTGCTCGGTCACCGCGTAGCGCTCGAGGCCGAGCTCGACGGCGCGGGCGAAGTACTCGTCCAGCGGACGGGGCGAGCCGTGAGGGCAGAATGGCGAGTGCGTGTGGCCGTCGATCGCCAGGTCGAGCACGGGGCGGCTCCTACTGCGACCGCTGCACGATGTACTCGGCCAGCGCTTCGAGCGCCAGGCGCGGCTCGCCGGCGGGCAGACCGGAGAGCAGCTCACAAGCCTCGCCGGCGTAGCGCTGCGCCGCGGCCCGGGCGTGGTCGAGTCCGCCCGAGCGGGCGATGATCTCGCGCAGCGCGTGGATCTCCGCCGGCCCGATGACCATGCGCCGGAGCAGCGCCACCAGCGCCTCGCGCTCCTCGGCGGTGCCGC
The DNA here is from genome assembly GCA_016183835.1 of Armatimonadota bacterium. Classification (GTDB taxonomy): domain Bacteria; phylum Armatimonadota; class UBA10988; order UBA10988; family UBA10988; genus JACPDV01. The sequence continues at coordinate 677 of JACPDV010000180.1, read as the reverse complement.
GGGAAAGGGTGTGGATCAGCGGCAGGGTCATCCGCCCACAGCGCACGTCGTTGCCCACCGGCTTGCCCAGCCGCTCCTCGTCGCCGGTCAGGTCGAGCAGGTCGTCCACGATCTGAAAGGCCAGCCCGACCTTGAAGCCGTACTCACGGCAGGTCTCCACGTGCTCGGCGGAGGCCCCGCTGACCTGAGCGCCGAGCGCGCAGGCGAGGGCCATCAGCGAGGCGGTCTTGTCCCCGATCATCTCGTGATAGAGCGCCTCGTCCACGTCCAGATTGCCCTCGTTGTACATCTGGCTCAGCTCGCCCTCCACCATGCGGACCACGGTCTCGGAGAGCTGGTGCACGGCGTCCATGCTGCAGCGCTGGGCGATCAGCCGGTAGGCCACGCTGTGGGTGTAGTCGGCCACGAGCACGGCGCTCTTGTTGCCCCACACGCGGTGGGCGGTGCGGCGCGCGCGGCGGAACTCGCCCTCGTCGATCACGTCGTCGTGGATCAGGCTGGCCAGGTGGATCAGCTCGGCGGCCACGGCCACGTCGTAGGTGGCTTCGCCCACCGCGCCGCAGGCCCGGCCGCAAAGCAGGCCGAGCGCCGGGCGGACGCGTTTGCCGCCGGCGTGCACGGTGTGGAGGAAGACCTCCGGCACCACTGGCAGGCGCGAGTGCACCACCTGCCCCAGC
>JACPDV010000152.1 GCA_016183835.1 Armatimonadota bacterium | reverse complement strand
TCGGCATCCTCCAGCGCCGCGGCCACGCGCACCCGGTCGCCGTACTGCAGCGCCACCGCCCCTGCATGCGCCACCCGCACCCGCCCGCGCATGGCCCGCCACGGTCCGTACGGCGGCTTGATCCGCTGCACCCCCAGGTCGTAGCGCGTGCCGCCGCCGGATAGCTCCGCCGTGGTCGAGCGCACCTCTCCTTCGAGCAGGACCGGCATGCCCAGGCACGCCCGCAGCGGCTGCCGCGTCCAGCGCAGCACCTCCCCACTCGACCGCGCGGCGCCCAGCGCAAACGCCACGCCGAGCCCGGCCAGCAGCGCACGCCGGCCGCCGAACCAGAACGCGGCGCAAGCCACCAGGCAGACGATGGCGACGGAGAGCCACTCGCGCCCATGCCACGGGTGCCCGATGCCCCATCCCGTCCCGGCGGCGAACGCCACGCAGAGCCACAGCAGCGGCCGGCCCACCCGCCCCCCATCATCACGGTCGGCCATCGCGCTCTACCCGAACACCCCGAACTCGTCGATGGCCTCGTGGAACGCGACGATGTTCTCCCACGGCACCTCCGGCTCCAGCACGTGGGTCGGCGCGAGCACCAGCCCCGGCGCGAACAGCTCCACCGCCCGCTTCACCGCCGCCTTCACGTCCGCCGGGCTGCCGAACGGCATCGTCGTCTGCGTACCGATCACCCCCCAGAACGCGAACCGCGCGCCGTACTCACTGGCCAGCCACGCCAGGTCCAGGCACTCGGGCTGCACCGGGTTGAGCACGGTCACACCGCATTCAAGCAGATCGTCGAGGATCAGCGACACGTCGCCGTCGGAGTGGTACCACACGGGCAGGTCGGGAACGACCTCGCGCGCGGCGGCGATCTCGCGGGCGAGGAGCGGCTTCAGCTCGCGCCGCCACATGGCCGGGCTCATCAACAGGCGGTCCTGCATCCCCACGTCGTCGCCGGTGCGGAGCATATCGACCCCGGCCTCCGCCAGCCGGCGCGCACAGAAGCAGTTGTTCTCGCAGATCCGGTTGAGGATGTAGCGCGGGATATCCGGGTCGGTGATGAGGAGATCAAGGGTCTTCTCCAGCCCCACCATCTCCCACCCGGTCTCCCAGATGTGCCCGGCGAAGCCGGAGACGTGCCAGCCGTCGGCATGGAGTCGGGCCACGTCGGCCTCGAGATGCTGGTGGCGCGAGGCCGGGGTGAAGTCGGGCCAGGGGAACTCCTCGACCTCGCGCAAGCTGGTGACATTGCGCAGCGGCGGGACGAAGCCCCAGAAGTGGTGGAAGTTGGCGGAGCGGGTGCCGTGCCCGTAGTCGCCGCCGTAGCTGACGCCCTCCTCGCCCACGAAGTAGCGGCTGAAGTCGGCGGGCTTCTCCGGCCCGCGGAACCCCACGCCGCGGGTCTCCCAGCCGAAGTGCGTGGCCGGATTGACGCCGTTGCCCAGCTTCTGCTGGACCAGCTCGGCGATCTCAGGGGTGAAGCCCATCTCGCAGGGCACGCGGTCCACGGGCTGGCGGCGCACCGCGGCGTTGACGCGATCGCGGGGGGTCATCCTTCAGGTTTCTCCGTCGGCCTGGGGCTTCGGCGCACCACGACGCGGGTCCTCTCTACATTTCGTCGCGTCAGCGCTCGCCCCGTTGTCCCGCCCAGCCGAAGATCCGGTCGATCCGTGCCTTCGCCTGCCGGCTGAACCCCACCGGCCCGCCCTCGGACGGCGGACGGCCGTCCTCGCCGCTGGTCTGCGTCAGGATCACCCCCACCACGTCGTGCTCCCAGTCCACCCAGTGCAGCGTGCCCGACGAGCCCGTGTGGTAGATCCACTTCACGCCGCCATCCGCCCGCGGCGGGCCGAGGATCCAGCCGAGTCCGTAGCTGGAGCGCGGCGGCCGGCGATCGTACATCTCCCGCAGCCGCTCCGCGGGCAGCAGCCGCTCGCCGTCCACCAGCCCGCCCGACCGGTGGAAGAGCAGGAACCGCGCCAGGTCCGACGCCGTGGACCAGATGCTCCCGCCCACCGACACGTACGGCATCGACCCGCCCTCCGCCGGGCCCGGCGGCGGGCGCCGCGGAGTGAGGAAGAGCCTGCCGGTCTTCGTGCTGATCGAGTAGTGCCGGGCGCCGCGTGCCAGGTACGCGGGGGCGGGGTTGTAGAGCGTCCCGGTCATCCCCAGCGGCCGGCAGAGCTGCTCCTGGAGCAGGGCGTCGAGCGGCTGCCCGGAGACGATCTCCAGGATCCGCCCGGCGATGTCGTAGTGGATCCCGCTGTAGCCGAACCGGGTCCCCGGCTCGGCGACGAGGCCCGGCACCGGCCAGGTGGGGTACCTTGCGACCATCTCGGCGAGGGTCTTCCCGCCGGCCTCCCGGCGCAGCCACGGCCGGCCGTGCTCGGCGGTGTCGGGCGTGAAGCCGGCGGTATGACAGAGCAGCTCGCGCACGGTCGGCAGCCGCCCGGGCGCCGCGCCGGAGCGGAGGCGGAGATCGTAAAAGTCGGGCAGGTAGCGGTCCACGGGCGCGTCGAGATCCAGCTTGCCCGCCTCGACCAGCCGCATCGCCAGCGTGGCGATGATGCCTTTGGACAGCGACGCGATGACGCAGGGGGTGGTCATCTCGAACGGCCGGTGCGCCTCGCGGTCCGCCTCGCCGAAGGCGTGCTCGGAGATCACCTCGCCGCGGTGGAGGAGCAGCACATTCCCGCCGGCGGTCTGCCCGCGGGCCACACCGGCGTCGAGCCAGTCGGCCAGCGCCTGCCGGTCCACCGCGGCGAAGCCGTGCGCCGCCCAGTCGCCGCGCGGCAGCTCGGCGCCGCGCGCGACCGCGACCGCGAGGAGCAGGCCGAGGAACAGCCGGCGGCCGGCCCTGGCGTCGTCAGTCACTGTGCTTCGACCGGCTCAGACAGTAGTTGATCAGCGTCCGCACGCCGAACCCGGTGGCGCCCTTGGGCTGGTAGTGCTCGTCGCTCTCGGCAAACATGTGGCCGGCCACGTCGAGGTGGGCCCAGGGCGTGTCGCCGACGAACTCCTTGAGCAGCATCGCCGCGGTGCTCGCGCCGCCGCTCAGGTGTCCGCTGATGTTCTTCATGTCGGCGATGGTGCTGTCCAACATCTTCCGGTATTCCTCGTCGAGTGGCATCGGCCAGAACTTCTCGCCCGCCTGCCGGCCGACCAGGCAGAGCCGGTCCACCAGCTCCTCGTCGGTGCCGAGGATGCCGGCGTAGATGGGCCCCAGCGCGCGCATGCAGGCGCCGGTGAGGGTGGCGATGTCGATCACCGGCGTCAGCATCAGCTCGCCCGTGGCATACGCCAGTGCGTCGGAGAGGATCAGCCGGCCCTCGGCGTCGGTGTTGAGGATCTCGACGCTCTTCCCGCCGAACCCGGTCACCACGTCGCCCGGCATGGTGGCGTTGCCGCCGACCAGGTTTTGCACCGCCGGCACCACCGCGGTGACGTTGAGCGGCAGGTCGAGCTGGGCGACGGCCTGCATCGTGGCAATCACCGCCGCCGCACCGCCCATGTCGCCCTTCATCGTCATCATGCCGTCGGCCGACTTGATGCTCAGCCCGCCGCTGTCGAAGCAGACGCCCTTGCCCACCAGCCCCAGCGCCCGCTCGTCCGCGCCGCCGCGGTACTTGAGCACGATCAGCGCCGCGTCGTTGTCGCTGCCGCGGTTGACGGCCAGGATCAGGTTCAGCCCGCGCAGCGCCAGCTCGTCCTCGCTGAGGATGTCGAACACCAGCCCGTTGCCCACGGCCACGTTGCGCGCCACCTCGCAGAGGTCGGCGGGCACCAGCTCGCTGGGCGGTGTATTGACCAGGTCGCGGGCGAAGCAGGTGGCGGCGGCCTTGACCTGCCCCACCTCGATCCCGCGCCGCAGCGCGGCCTCGGGCACGTCCGCACCGGCGAAGAGCGCCAGCGACTCGATCCCGGCCTCGTCTTCGGGCTTGGTGCGGTAACGGCTGAAGCGGTAGCTGCCGAGCACGGCGCCTTCGACCATCGCCTCGGCCGCCTGCTGCGGGTCGAGCAGGCCGCCGCCGCCTAGCACGTCCGCGGCGATCCGCCTGGCATGCTCGTTGCGCAAGCGCCGGCAGGCCTCGCCGGTGGCCTGGCGGATCTCCTCGAGAGTCACGGTCTCCTGGTTGCCCAGCCCCACCGCCACCACCCGCGCCGCCGGGAGCCGCTCGAACGGGTGGAGCACGGTGAGCTTGTTCTTCTTGGCACTCACGCCGCCGCTGGCCAGGAGCCGCTGCAGCACTCCGCCCAGCGCCCGGTCCACCGCCTCGGCAACGCCCACCACGCCGACATCCTCGTAGAGCCCTACAATGATGCCGTCGCCAGCAAATTGAGTCAGATCGCCCGTCGCCGCCGTCACCCGCATGACAAACGACCTACCGATGTTCCAAGGCGTGACCAAAGAAGACCTCGACCCCCAGCACATCACGC
>JACPDV010000163.1 GCA_016183835.1 Armatimonadota bacterium | reverse complement strand
TGATCTCGCTCTGCTTCTCGCCGGTCGGGTACAGGAACTTGAACGGCAGCCGGACGAGGACCGGCAGAAGCAGTCTGGCCAGCCCGCGGAGCTGCCCGAGGCTGGTCAGCAGCAGGGGCAGGCCGAGGCCGAACATGAGGTCGCCGAAGGCCACGTCGTGGGTCAGCCCCCAGATCGCCTCGGCCATGCCGAAGCGGTCCACGCTGCACACCATGAGGACCTTCCGGTCGCGGATGGGGAGCTGTCCGGACTCGTCGAGCCGGCGGAGCGCCTCGCGCTCGAGCGTGTGCTTCAGGCCGCTGCCGTCGAGAATCGGCGTCTGCTTCGCGGCGCGGCAGATCGCCACGGCGTCGCGGATCACGTAGCGTTTCTTGCCCGCCACCAGGTAAAGGTCCGTGCCTCCGAGCCCGAACGCATCGACCTTGCCGTCCAACTCGGCCACGAGCGCGGCGGCACGCTTGAGGTCGCCATTGGTGCCGCGGCGCTCCAGGCGCACCGTGCGGCCGAGCAGCTCCACCTCCACGGTCTTGTCGCGCTGGTCGGAGCCCAACGAGATGCTGACCACATGGAGCGGTCGTTCAGCGGACATCGCGGTTGTCCAGCCAGTCGGTGTCGCCCTGCTCGCCGCGCAGCCGTTCGGCGCCGGTCTCAGGGGTGGCGGGGCGGAACTCGGGGAAGACGTAGCGCTCGATGCCGGTGTTGACGTCCACGTCGAGGTCGCACACCATCTGCTTGCGCAGCTCCTCCAGGGCGTCGCGCGCTTCGCGGAGGCTGAGCTGGGTGGCCAGGGACAGCTCGCTGGCGCTGATCATCCCGGCGTGGTCCTTGGCTGCCATGAGCACGAAGCGCTCGCGCTCGGCCTGGTCGCGCGGCCGGCGCCCGCGGTAGTCGGGCATATCGGCGGTGGCCGTCCGGGTGGTCCGCACCGGGTGCGGATCCTCGAAGGCGCCCAGCTCAACGGTCTCGCTGTAGACGTGCTGCTCGTGGACCACCGGCCGGCCGAAGGCGTCGTAGGTGGTCACCACCGTGTGTGTTGTGACGCCGGGCGTGCGGTTGTAGCGCAGGTCGAACGTCGCCTGGTCCATCGTGAGGAGCATGATGCCTTCGACGATCCCGGCGATGAAGGGCACCCACGTCCAACTGAACAGGAAGTAGGCGCAGCCCATGCCGGTCTCGCCCAGGTAGAAGCGGTGCACCCCGAACGAGCCGAAGAACAGCGCCAGCAACCCGGCCAGAGTCTTGTCTCTCACGTCACGCTCCCGACCGGCCCGGCCAGTAGTCGTTTGCGATAGCTTACCACCAACCCCACCATCTCCTCCCACGTCGCGGCCTGGTTGACCGCGGTGCGGAACGCCGCCGCGCCGGGCAGCCCGTGGGCGTACCAGGCGAGGTGCTTGCGCATCTCCATCGCCGCGCGGTCGGGCGGCTTGTACTGCAGCATCAGCTCCCCGTGGCGCAGCGCCGTGGTCAGCCGCACCTCGGCGTCCGGCTCCGGTGGCAGCCCGCCCGTGCGGACCCAGGCGTGGGTGCGCGAGAAGATCCAGGGGTTGCCCTGCGTCGCCCGGCCCACCATCACCGCGTCGCACCCGGTCGTGGCAAACATCCGCAGCACGTCCTCCGGCCCGCGCACGTCGCCGTTGCCGATCACGGGGATGCTCACCGCCGCCTTCACCGCCGCAATGGCCTCCCAGTCCGCCTCGCCGCGGTACGCCTGGGTGGCCGTCCGTCCGTGTACCGCCAGCGCCTGCGCTCCGGCGGCCTCGATTCCCTGAGCGACTTCCACCGCGTTGCGGTTCCGCTGATCCCAGCCGAGCCTGATCTTCACCGTCACCGGGATGGACACCGACGCCACCATCACCCGCACCAGCTCGAACAGCTTCTCCGGCTGCTGGAGGAGCGACGCGCCGGAGCCGCTCTTGACGATCTTGGGCACGCTGCAGCCGCAGTTGAGGTCGAGGATGTCGGCACCCGCCGCCTCCACCTGCCGCGCCGCCACCGCCAGCTTGGCCGGGTCGGCGCCGAAGATCTGTGACGACACCGGCCGCTCCTCGGCGGCGAAGACGAGGTACTCGCGGGTGCGCTCGTTGTCGTAGAAGAGGCCGTAGCCGGAGATGAACTCGTTGCACACCATCCCGGCGCCTTGCTCTTTGCAGAGCAGGCGGAAGGGCAGGTTGGTGACGCCGGACATGGGGGCGAGCACCAAAGGCGGATCCACGGTCACCCCGCCGATCCGCAACGGCCGCCAGCCCTCGCCGGGTCGGTTCATCCGCATCTCACATCGGAATGGTGGCCATGCCCACCTTCCAGCCGTCCTCGGCCTTGACCAACACCGCCATGAAGCGCCCCTGGATGGTGATGTCGCCGCGCTTGGCCTTCAGGTCGAGCGTCGCCACACAAGTGACCTTGCCGAGCCACTCCAGCCGCACGTTCTCCAGGTCCACCGGCGCTTTGTCGGCCGGGAGCGGGTTGGCCGGGAACTCGCGGCGGAGCTGATTCCAGTCGCCCGGCCCGAAGACGAAGCGGTTGGCCCCGGCAGCCTCGGGCGGCTGCTCCTGGAGCACCAGCGGGAAGTCGATCAC
>JACPDV010000149.1 GCA_016183835.1 Armatimonadota bacterium | reverse complement strand
GACTCTCATCTCGCGTCTCAGCGCGGCCCGGCCGAAGATCGCCGACTACCCCTTCACCACCCTCACGCCCAACCTCGGCGTGGTGCGCGTGGACGACCGCGTGAGCTACGTGATCGCCGATCTGCCCGGCCTGATCGAGGGCGCCGCCGAGGGCCGCGGGCTGGGCCACCAGTTCCTCCGCCACCTCGAGCGCGCCAAGCTCGTCGTCCACCTGATCGACCTGTCGGGCTTCGAGCGCCCGGACCCGGTCACCGACTACCTCCGCATCCGCGAGGAGCTGGAGCGCTACGACCCGCACCTGGCCGAGCTGCCAGAGCTGGTGGTGGCCAACAAGATCGATCTCCCCGACGCCCGCGACATGGCCGACATCGTCGCGGAGGAGCTGCAGCGGCACGGCGTGGAGCGGCTCTACCCCGTCTCGGCGGTCACCGGCGAGGGGCTCGAGGAGCTGAAGCTGGCGTTGACGCGCGCCGTGCTGACGAGTACCGTCCCCAGCGTGGCCGCGCTGCGCGCCGCCGAGGCGCCGGTCGAAGAGGCGCCGAGCGCGGAGGCCGACGCCGCGTTCGACGTCAACCTGGACGAGGACGGGGTCTACGTGGTCAGTGGGCGCACGGTCGAGCGCGCGCTGGCGATGTGCGACCTCGACAACGAGGAGGCGATCTTACGGCTCCACCATCGGCTCACGCGGATGGGCGTCCTGCGCGCCCTGCGCGAGGCCGGCTGCGGCGACGGCGATGCCGTGCGGATCGGCGGCGTGGTGCTCGATTTCCAGGAGTAGCGCGGTGAGCGAAGCGCTCTGCGTGGTGGTCAAGGTCGGCACCCGGACGCTCGCCGACGCCGCGGGCGACCTGGACCTGAGCTACCTCCGCGCCCTGTCCGGCCAGCTCTGCGAGCTGCGGCGCGAGGGCTGCGCCGTGGTCCTGGTGACGTCGGGCGCCATTCGCGCGGGGATGCGCCAGCTCGGCCTCTCGCGCTGCCGCCACCTCCGCGAGCAGCAGGCCGCGGCCGCCGTGGGGCAGCCCGCGCTGATGCGGCTCTACGGCGACTTCTGCCGCGAGCACGGGCTCAGCGTGGCGCAGGTGCTCCTCACCCGCGGCGACGTCACCGACCGCCGGCGCTACCTCAACGCCCGCAACACCCTCACCGCGCTCCTGCGCCACGACGTGATCCCCATCATCAACGAGAACGACACCGTCGCCACCGAGGAGATCAAGTTCGGCGAGAACGACCAGCTCGCCGCGCAGGTCGTGCAGCTCGTCGGCGCGGACCTGCTGATCTTCTTCACCGACACCGACGGCTTCTACCTGCCCACGGCGGACGGGCCGGAGCTGGTGCGCGAAGTGACCGAAGTGACCGAGGAGATGGTCGCCGCCGCCGGCGGGAGCGCCAGCGGCGTGGGCTCGGGCGGCATGGGCACCAAGCTGCTCGCCGCGCGGATGGCCACCCGCGTGGGCGCCGGTGACCGGCACCGTCTTCTACCCGCCGCCGCGCGCGCTCACCGGCCGGCGGCGCTGGCTGGCGCAAACCGCCGAGGTCGAGGGGACGCTCCAGGTCGATGCCGGCGCCGCCGAGGCGCTGCGCAAGGGCGGCCGCAGCCTGCTGGCCGTGGGCGTCGTCGCCGTGAGCGGCGAGTTCGATCCCGGCGCGCTGGTCCGCGTCACCGACCCGGCCGGCGTGGAGGTGGGCCGCGGGCTGGTGAACTACTCGGCGGCCGACCTGCGCCGCATTCGCGGTCAGCGCACCGCGGAGATCGCCCGCACGCTCGGGTTCGAGGCGGGCGCCGAGGTGGTCCACCGCGACAACTTCGCCATGACCGACGAGGCCGTGCTGTGGCAGGCGCTGGCCGAAGGAGAATCCCCATGACCCCCAGCGACGAGGTGCGCCTGCTCGGAGAGCGGGCCAAGGCCGCCTCGCGGGTGCTCTGCGGGCTGCGGACCGAGGTCAAGAACGCCGCGCTGCAGGCCATGGCCGCCGCGCTGGAAGCGCACCAGGGCGAGATCCTGTGGGAGAACGAGGCCGACCTGGCCGCCGCGCGCGACGCCGGGCTGACCGGGGCTATGCTCAAGCGGCTGGGGCTGAGCGAGAGCAAGCTGGCCGGGATGGCGGCAGGGCTGCGGCAGGTGGCCGAGCTGCCCGACCCGGTGGGCTCCGTGGTGGACGGCTGGAGCCGGCCGAACGGGCTCGAGATCCGCCGGGTCCGCGTGCCGCTGGGCGTGATCGGGATCATCTACGAGTCCCGGCCGAACGTCACCGCCGACGCCGCAGGGCTGTGCCTCAAATCGGGCAACGCGGTGATCCTGCGCGGCGGGACGGAAGCCATCCGCAGCAACCGCGCCGTGGCCCGCGTGCTGTCCGGCTCGGCGACGGCCGCGGGCATCCCCGATGGCGCGATCCAGCTTGTGCAGAGCACCGACCGGCAGACGGCCACCGCGCTGATGCAGGCCAGGGACTACGTGGACTGCCTCATCCCCCGTGGCGGCCCCGGGCTGCTCCAGGCCATGCGCGACCAGGCGGAGGTGCCCTTCATCGTTGACGGCGCCGGCGTCTGCCACACCTACGTCGACGCTGCGGCCGACCTGGACATGGCGGTCGAGGTGGCGTTCAACGCCAAAGTACAGTACCCGGCGGTGTGCAACGCGTTGGAGACGCTGCTGGTCCACCGCGACGTGGCGCTGGCCTACCTGCCGCGGATCGTGGGCAAGCTGATCGCCGCCGGCTGCGAGGTGCGCGGCTGCCCCACCACCTGCGCGCTGGCCCCCGACGCGCGGCCGGCGACCGACGAGGACTGGGACACCGAGTACAACGACCTGATCCTCTCGATCCGCGTGGTGGACGGGCTGGACGAGGCGCTCGACCACATCGCGCGGCACGGCACGCTGCACTCGGAAGCGATCATCACCCGCGACCGCGAGGCCGCGCGACGGTTCGTGCGGGAAGTGGACGCGGCGGCCGTGTACATCAACGCCTCGACCCGCTTCACCGACGGCGAACGGTTCGGGTTCGGCGCGGAGATCGGCATCTCGACGCAGAAGCTCCACGCCCGCGGGCCGCTGGGCCTGCCCGAGCTGACGTGCGTGAAGTTCGTGATCGAGGGCGACGGGCAGATCGTGGGCGGTTGAGGATTGCCAGGCGCGGCGGCGGCCGGCAGGGTATAATGGGCGCGGCTCGCTCGCGGGGGTTGCCGGGCAGCCGCGCCGGCCGGTCCTGCAGGAGGCCTGCCATGTCGTTCTTCGATGCACTCCAGCCGGAGGAGCTGGAGGCCATCTCGCCCTACCTCGAGGCCGTGCGGTTCGAGCCTGGCGCGTGCATCTTGCACCAGGGCACGCCGGGCGATGAGTGCTACCTCATCGACCAGGGCCGGGTGCGCCTCGAGCTGCATTCCACCGAGCTCGACTCGGACGCGGTGCTCGACTATCTCGACGCCGGGCAGGTGGTGGGCGAATTCAGCCTGTTCGACCGCGGGCCCCGCTCGGCCAGCGCCTACGCGGACACCGCGGTCGCCGCGCGGCGGCTCTCGCGCGAAGGCCTGCGCCGGCTCTCCGAGGACCAGCCCCGCCTGGGCAACGTGCTGCTCACTTACATCGCGCAGGACTTCACCCACAAGCTGCGGCAGATGGACGAGCGGCTCCAGGACTTCCTCTACCACGGGCTGGCGCCCGCCTGGGTGGACGGCATGGTCGAGCGGGCCGCGGCGGCCCAGGCCGGCTTCGCCGGCTGGCCGGGGCCGCGGGTGGACGCGCTGCTCACCGACCTGGCCGAGCGCATCGCGGGACAAGCCGAGGAGCTGGCCCGCGCCGCGGTGGCGGAGACCGGTCTGGGAGTGGTCGAGCACAAGGTGCAGAAGATCACCTTGGCCTGCCAGCTCACGCTTCAGGCCCTGCTGGGACGGAGCGGCGGCGGTGTGACACGCGTTGACGAGGCCCGCCGCGTCACCGAGCTGGCCTGCCCGATGGGCGTCGTGTTCGGGCTGGTGCCGCTCACCAACCCGGTCTCCACCATCGCCTTCAAGACCATGATCTGCCTCAAGTCGCGCAACGCTCTGATCCTGGGCCACCACCCCCAGGCGATGCAGGTGGGTGGCCGGGTGGGCGAGCTGATTCACGAGGTGCTGGCCAGCCACGGCGCGTGCGAGGATCTCTTGCTGTGGGTGAAGGAGCGCGCCAGCCGGGTCACGAGCGGGGCGTTCATGACCCACCCCGGCGTGGCGCTGATCCTGGCCACGGGCGGGCCGAGCATGGTCAGAGCCGCGTACAGCTCGGGCACGCCGGCCATCGGCGTGGGCGCGGGCAACGCGCCGGTGTGGGTCTGCCCCGACGCCGACGTGGGCCGGGTGGCCGCCACCGTGGTGGCCAGCAAGAGCTTCGACAACGGCGTGATCTGCGGCTCGGACAACAACCTGGTGGTGGACGCGAAGGTCCGCCGTGAGCTGGTGGCCGCGCTCGAAGAGTGCGGCGCGGTGGTGCTCAGCGGCTACGAGGTGGACCGTTTCACCGAGCGGGTGATCGACCCCGTCACGGCCTGCCTGCGGCGCGAGCTGGTGGGCAGGCCGGCGGCCGCGATCCTGCAACAGGCCGGGATGCCCCGCGGCGACCAGGTCCGGCTGGTGGTGCTGCCCATCGAGCACGACAAGGTCGGCGGCCCCTGGGGGCGCGAGAAACTGGCGCCGATCGTGTCGCTCCTCACCGTCTCCGGCGTGGAGGAGGGGCTCGGCCTGTGTCGCCACATCCTCGAGATCATGGGGGCCGGCCACACGGCCATCATCCACACCCACGACCCGGACCTGGCGCTCCGCTTCGCCACCGAGATGCCCGCCAGCCGGGTGCTGCAGAACTGCGCCGGAGCCACCGGCTGCATCGGCATCGGCAACGGCCTGCGGCACTCCTGGACGCTCGGCTGCGGCTCGTGGGGCGGCACCTCCACCACCGACAATGTGGGCTTCGAGAACCTGCAGAACATCAAGCGGCTGGCGGAAGCCTTCGCCGACGCTCCCGCGTAGCCAGCGGCAGGGAACGCCGCGGCGCGGCCGAACCCGCCGCGGCGAGGTACACCCCCATGCCCGTCGTCCATCTGCGCCCCAACGACACTTACGCGCGCATCGATCCCAACCTCTACGGCCACTTCGCCGAGCACCTGGGCACCTGCATCTACGAGGGCCTGTGGGTCGGCGAGGACTCCGCCATCCCCAACACCCAAGGGATCCGCAACGACGTGCTCGACGCGCTCCGCCGCCTCAAGCCGCCGGTGATCCGCTGGCCCGGCGGCTGCTTCGCCGACACCTACCACTGGGCAGACGGCGTCGGCCCGCGCGCCACGCGGCCGCGGCGGGTCAACGTCTGGTGGGGCCAGGCCATCGACGACAACGCGTTCGGCACGCACGAGTTCCTCACCCTCTGCCGGCTGCTCGGCGCCAACTTCACCGGTGACAGCTCCCGCGCGCGGCTGCGGCGGGCGCACGGCAGCGAGGCGCCGTTCAACGTCACCTACTGGGGCGTGGGCAACGAAAACTGGGGCTGTGGCGGACAGCTCGACCCCGAGGACTACGCCGTCGAGTACCGCCGCTTCAGCACCTACCTCCACGAGTTCAGCGGCCACCCGCTCTACCTCATCGCCTGCGGCCCGTCGGGCAACAACCCAGACTGGTCGCGGCGGTTCCTCGGCAAGACGGTGGGCCGCTGCCGCGTCCACGGCTTCGCGGCGCACTACTACTGCGGCACGGTGGGCACCGCCACGCAGTACGACGACGCCGGCTTCCTCACCCTCATCTGGCGGGCTCTGGTCCAGATGGAGCTGCTGATCGTCCAGCAGCGCGCCACGCTCGACAGCTTCGATCCGGAGCGGCGGATCGGGCTGATCGTGGACGAGTGGGGCACTTGGCATCCGGTGGAGGAGGGCCACCCCGGCAGCGGGCTGTGGCAGCAGAACACGATGCGCGACGCCCTGGTGGCCGCCGGCACGCTCGACATCTTCAACCGCCACGCCGACGAGGTGGTGATGGGCAACATCGCGCAGATGGTCAACGTGCTCCAGGCGATGTGCCTCACCGACGGCGAGCGGATGCTGTGCACGCCCACGTACCACGTCTACGCCATGTACGCCGCCCACCAGGGCGCCCGCGCGGTGCCGGTGTCCTTCGAGTGCGAGAAGCTCAGCTTTGTGTCAGACGATCGCAAACCCCACCAGATTGACGCCGTGGCCGGCTCCGCGTCCGTTCGTGGCAAGGAGCTGACGATGACCGTGACGCACCACGACCCGCAGCACGCCGCCGAGCTGACCCTCCGCCTCCACGGGGCGGCGGCGGCCGGCGCCGAGGCGAGCGTGCTCGCGGGCGCGGACATCCGGTCGCACAACACCTTCGAGGCGCCCGACGCCGTGCGCCCACAGCCGTTGGCGGCACACGTCGAGGGCGGCGCGGTCACGCTGCTCCTGCCACCGGCGAGTGTGGCGTGCGTGCGGGTCGCGCTGGCGTAGGGCCCGGTCTACGCCGCGTCGCGGGCCTCGGCGAGGAGGCTGGCGATCAGCGCGCGGAAGGCCTCGGCGCTGAACGGTTTCTCGATGTACGCCGACGCCCCCTCGGTGAGGGCGATGCGGCAGGTGTTGGGGCTCGGGTAGGCGGTCAGGATGACCACCTTCAGCCCGGGTTGCAGCCGCTGCAGGGCGTGCATGACGGAGATGCCGTCGCTGCCGGGGAGGCGCAGATCGACCACGGCCACGTCGAAGCGCCCGAAGCGGCCGGCGGCGGCGGCCTGGAGGGCTTCCTCCGGTCCGGTTGAGACCACCACCTCCTCGGCGCCCCGCATCAGGATCGCCCGCACCGTGGCGCAGTGGTCCGGCTCGTCGTCGACGATCAGCACCCGGCCCACCGGCTACTCCCTGCCCTCCGCGCGGCGGAGGTCACTCGTCCAGCCCCGGCTTCACCCCGCCGCTCTGCGCCGGCACGGGCCAGTTCGCACACACCAGCGCGAAATCCTGCATGATCGGCGCCGAGAACCGCGTGGTGGCGGCGATGAAGAGCCGCTTGAGGGTCGGACCGTCGAGCTGCCGGACGGTCTCGCAGAGGATCTTCTCGCGCAGGCAGGAGTCGAACCCGCGGATGGAGGCTTCCACCTCGCGGACGATGCGCACCTCGACAGCGCCCGGCGCGGACTGGCTGCAGCGCGCGTGGTAGTACCCGCTCTGACACGGCATGGTGATCTCGCTCACCTCCGTGTCCACGATATCGCCGCCCTCGAAGTGCCGATAGGTGGTCACGGCGATCCGCGTGATACGGATGCCCATCCCCTCCAGCTCGGCCTGGAGACCGTTGAGCAGCTCCAGCTTCTCGTTCATGGATCGTCCCTTCTCGGCCTGCCAAGATCACACAGAACCGCCGCTACGTCAACGCCAAGGGATCGCGCTCGGGCGCCGCCGCCGGCTCCGGACGGAACACCGCCGCCAGCCTGACCTGCGCCGGCCCCACCAGCGCCCGCACCCGCCCGGCCACCGTCCGCGCCGCCGGTCTGGCCAGCCGCTGCCGCACCAGCTCCACCGTCTCGGCGCAAAGCGCGTCGAGCAGGAGCTGCGCCCGCCGGTAACCCACACCCGGATCGTCGTCGCTGCGGGCGATCTCGCCCAGCAGCATCTCGAGCTCGCCGTCGGCCGCGCCCACTTCACGGCCCAGCGCCGCCACGCAGTCCGCCACCCACGCCGGCAGCACCTCGGGCTCGCAGGGGAACTCGCCACGCCCGCGGAGCCGGCGCAGCACGGCGGCGATCAGCTCGTCGCCCGCCTCGTTGACCAGGCCCGGCAGGTCATGGCACATCCCCATCTCCAGCGTGCCCCGGGCTCCACCCGAGGTCAGAAGCGAATATCGCCGCGCGCCCAGAAGCTCGGCCGCTCCGTCTTCTGGTCGAACTCCACGTCCCACAGCGTGTCGAGCCAGGGGCGGAAGCGGTGGTGGTAGCTCACGATGTAGCGCTGCTGCACATTCCCCGGGGTGGTGCGAGACAGGTCGCAGTAGTCGAACCGCTCGTAGACCACGTCGCAGCCGGTGAACCAGTAGCCCGCCTGCAGATAGCCGCCGATCATGCGGCGCCCCAACCGCCGGCCGTAGAGCCCCGACGCCTCGGCGTTGAGCCGGCCGAGGTGGACGTTGGTGATCTCCGCGCCGTAGAGGTCCGTGCGCGCTTCGCCCGTGGTCAGCTTGGCGTCCTTGCCGAGCATCATCCACGCCTTGGCGTCGAACTTCGGCTGCACGGCCGTGAAGGCGAAGACGTAGTTGGGCGTCCCGTGCCGGTCGTTGAAGTTCTGCTCGCCGTTGAACACACCGGCGCTGACCTGATAGCTGCCCAGGAAGCCGAGCATCGCCTGGAAACCGGCGTTGCGCAGCGCCATGCGGGTGTTGGTGACGATGTAGGAGTAGTTGATGGTGTCCGGGAAGGTGACCGCGTCGTGGGGCCAGTCGGGGTACTGCATCCCGCCGCGGAACTCGAGCCGGACGGGCTTCTTGATGGGTGTGTAGTCGAGGTAGCCGTCGAGCAGGCGCACCGCTTCGTTGCTCCAGTCGAGCTGGAGCCGCGCCTTCAGCTCGGCGGTGATGGGTCCGCCCGCCAGGCCGCGCACTCGGCGCCAGCGGAAGCCCGGCTTCTTGCCGTGGACGAACTGCTCCTGGGGCTGCAGGATCATGCCGAACTTCCAGTCCTGCGTGTAGTCGCGCGCGCCCGCGGCGCCGGCCAGCACCGCCACCGCCAAGATGCCCAGACAGCTCCGCCTCATGCTCTCCGTCTCCTCCGGCGCTCCCGCATGGCCCTCCCCAAAGACCGACTCAACCGTGGTCCCGAAGCCATGCAAGCATCTCGCCTTTCTCGGCTTCACCCGCGCCGCAGCGCCCGTCGGAAACTCCGACAGATGGGTCGGATAAAACCGGCGGGCCGGCCCGCCGCGCCCGGGGAACGATTCCACGGCCCCGTGTTATACTGAACCACACGCCACCAAGCGGCTCGGCAGGCGGCGGAGGAGCGCCCGTGAAGGCCGTTGCGGACAGCCTCTGGAAGCAGGTTCGCGAGGATTTTCCGATCCTCGCCAGGGAGGTGCACGGCCGCCCGCTCGTGTACCTCGACAACGCCGCCACCTCGCTCACCCCGCGGCCCGTGCTGGCCGCCATGAACCACTACTACGAGCACGCCAACGCCAACGTGCACCGTGGGCTCCACACCCTCAGCGCCGAGGCCAGCGAGGCCTTCGAGCAGGCGCGCGACAAGGTGCAGCGGTTCATCGGCGCCCGCGGCCGCGAGAGCGTGGTCTTCACCCGCGGCGCCACGTCCGCACTCAACCTCGCCGCCCGTGCCTGGGCCCGGCCCCGGCTCGCCCGCGGCGACGTGATCCTGGTCTCCGAGCTCGAGCACCACGCCAACCTCGTTTCGTGGCACATCATCACCAAGGAGACCGGCGCCAAGCTGCGCTTCATCCCGCTCGCGGACGACGGCACCTGGCGCATCGATCTCCTGCCCGAGCTGCTCCAGGGGCCGGTGAAGATGGTCTCCGTGGCCCACGTGTCGAACGTGTTGGGCGGCATCAACCCGGTCAAAGAGGTGATCGCCCAGGCCCACGCCGTCGGCGCCAAGGTGATGATCGACGCGGCCCAGAGCGTGGGCCACATGCCCATGGACTTCCAGGCCCTCGACGCCGACTTCCTGGCCTTCTCGGGGCACAAGATGTGCGGCCCCACGGGCATCGGCGTGCTCTGCGGCAAGGCCGAGCTGCTCGACGACATGGAGCCCGTCGAGGGCGGCGGCGACATGATCGTCCACGTCGGCTGGGAGGAATCCACGTGGAACCTCCTGCCCTACAAGTTTGAGGCGGGCACGCCGCCCATCGCCGAGGCCATCGGGCTGGGCGCCGCCTGTGAGTTCCTCGGCGGGATCGGGCTCGACCGCGTCCGCGCGCACACGCAAGAGCTGACCGAGCTGGCCGCGCGCACCCTGGACGGCATGGACGGTGTGCACGTCTACGGCCCGCTCGTGGGGCGGCTGGGGCCGGTGGCGTTCGCCGTGGACGGCGTCCACCCCCACGACGTGGCCACGCTGCTCGACGGCGAGGGGATCGCCGTCCGCGCCGGCCACCACTGCGCCCAGCCGCTTCACACCAAGCTCGGCGCGAGCGCCACGGCGCGGGCCAGCTTCTATATCACCAACCAGCCCGAGGATGTGGACCGGCTGGTGGCAGGCCTCCAGGTCGTGCAGGAGGTGTTTGGTGTTCGCTGACCTGTATCAGCAGATCATCCTCGAGCACTACCGTCATCCGCAGAACGTCGGGGTCGTCGACGGCAGCCTGCAGGTCCGCAACGAGCACCCGAGCTGCGGCGACAAGGTGCTCCTCAGTGTCTGCGTGGACGGCGACACCGTGCGCGAAGTGCGCTTCCTCGGCGAGGGCTGCAGCATCTCGCAGGCGTCGTTGTCGATGATGACCGAGGCGGTGAAGGGCCTGTCGGTGGACGAGGTGCGCGGGCTGTACGAGAAGTTCCGCGAGATGCTCCACGGCCACGAGCCCGACGAGGACGCGCTGGGCGACATGGTCTCGCTCCAGGGCGTCAGCCGCTTCCCCGCGAGGGTGCCGTGCGCCACGCTCGGCTGGGAGACGCTCTTCCGCGCCTTGGCGCTCGAGTCGCACGAAGACAACCCCGGTCAGCCCTGCGAGTGAGCCCGCCGCGATCGCGGCGGATGTTGCGTTGCGGTTGACCGCCCCGAACCGCGGTGCTAACATCCGAGCCCATGCGCAAGGCACGGAGCCGCGGTCTCCGGGGCGCCGGCTGGTGGGTCCTGTTGGCCGGCTGCGTGGCCGTCTCCGCCGCTCGCGCAGCGCCCCAGCTCCCCGCCGTCTACGCCACTGTCCCGCCCCGGATCGACGGCGTCCTCGACGACCCCTGCTGGACCACGGCGGCGCACGTCGAAGACTTCTACTTCCCCAACGAGCGCCGCGCCGAGACCGAGCGCACCGAAGCCTGGGTCTGCGTCGACGCGCGCAACCTCTACGCGGCCCTGTGGTGCCACGACTCGCGGCCCGACACCATCCTCATGCAGCAGACCATGCGCGGCGGCAGCCTGGACCGTGACGACTACGCCGTGGTCCACATCGACCCCACCCGGCGGCAGCTCGAGCACTACTCCTTCCGCGTCTCGCCCCGCGGCACGCAGAGCGACACCATTCCCAACAGCGGCAGCGCCAACATCGCCTGGCGCGGCGACTGGACCGCCGCCGCACAGCGCGTCGAGGATGGCTACATCGTCGAGATGGCCATCCCCTTCAGCACGCTCCGCTATCCCCGCGGGCAGACCGCCTTCGCCATCGCCTTCGGCCGCAACCTCGAGCGCATGGAGGAGGGCGACTACTGGCCGCGCATGGAGGACCGCTTCGAAGACCGGGAGATGGCCATCCTCGGGCCGCTCCAGCTCGCCGACCCGGTCAACCGGCCGGCCGTGATGCCCTACGGCATCCTCGGCCTCGACGGCCGGGGCCCCCACTTCCAGTCCGGTCTGGACGTGCGCCACACTTTCAGCAACGACGTCAAGCTGCTCTTCACCGCCACGCCCGACTTCAAGAACATCGAGGACGTGGTGGAGACCATCGCCTACAGCGACACCACGCGCTTCCTCGGCGAGACCCGGCCCTTTTTCAGCGAGGGGGCCAGCCTGTTCCCGGGCAGCACGTCGCTCTACACCCGCCAGATCCCTTCGGTCACCACCGGGCTGAAGTGCTTCGGAGAGGTGGGCGGCTCCGAGTTCGGCACGTTCGCCACCCTCTCCCACCACGGCCGCTTCGACAGCGCCGCCGACTACGTCTACCACCCCACTCCCTACCTCTCCTTCGGGCAGGGCGCCGTCTACCACGCCGGCGATGCGCAGCCGGCCAACCTGGTGACCCACTCCCGCTTCAGCTCTACGCACCTGCTCGGCCGCGCCTCCCTCAACTGGGGCGGCACGCTCGTCCACAGCTTCACCGCCGGGCCGGGCGGCGAGGGCAACGTCTACAACGCGAACATCAACTACTACGGCGACGGCGTGCTCGGGTGGTGGGGCAACTACTCTGTCACGGAGCCCACCTTTCGCGCCGTGGACGGCTACGTGCCCGAGCCCGACACCCGCGGCTGGGGCGCCGGCGTGTCGTTCAGCAAGCGCTCCCAGGAGCACTTCATCCAGAGCCACTACTGGGACGTGGGGATGGGGCAGTTCGACAAGGCCAACGGCAACCTGCTGCAGGCCTGGTACAGCGCCGACGGCGGCGTGCGGCTGGCCAGCGGCACGTCGTTCTCCGGCTCGGTGTTCAGCCTGCAGCGCCCGCCCAACCGCGACCGCACCATCAGCGCCGGCTTCCGCTGGGGGCTCGACACGCTCTATGACGAGGGCGGTGTGAACGTCACCTGGGGCCACCGCGGCGGCGGACGCTACTTTTTCGCCCGCGTCAACCAGGGCTGGGCGCCCATTCCCCAGGTGCGCCTCGGCTGGAACAGCGAGTACACGCTCCGCCGCTTCCACGACCCTGCCCGCGCCAACGTCTACCTCACTCAGAACATCTTCACCGCCACCGGCGAGCTGGATCCCTACACCACCCTCAGCGCCCGGCTGGTCGAGCGCCACGGCCACCTCAACCTGTTCGTCGCCTACCGCCACGCTCCGCCCAGCGGCCGCGGCTACTACATCTTCGTCGGCGATCCCAACACCCGCGAGACCCAGGGCCTCGTGCAGGTCAAGCTGATCTGGCCGCTGTAGGCCGGCAGGTCATTTCATCCCGGAGGTGGTGGTCATGCCGGGGATCCCGCCCACGATCTTCCACCCGTCGCCGCCGTTGCGGAACTGCAGCGTGAGGCTCTTGCCTTCGCCCTGCGCCGTGATCGTCGCCTGCTCGCCGCTCACCTGCGCCGGGCCGGCCTGCATCCCGCCAGACGGATAGCCCATCGACCCCAGCCCCTTGGCGGTGTCTTCCCGCATCTTGTCGGTGATCAGCTTCTGCTGCTGTTTCGCCGCGGTGCCGAGGTCCTCGTTGCCCTGCTGGGCCAGGTAGTCGTAGTCCACCAGCTCCGCCGCCGCGGCGCTGTCGCCACCCTTCAGCGCCGCGTCGAAGGCGGCGAAGGTCTTCTCCGGGCTGGACAGGTCCGCCGCCTGCTTGCAGCCGCACAGGGCGGCGAAGGGCAGCACCACGCAGCCGATCCAGGCCAGTCGTCCCATGCTCGTCTCCCCGGCGGCAGGACCGCCGCCGCCGCGCGCGAATGCGCCCGGTGTGTCCGAGGCGCCGCCCGACAGTGTACTGCGCCGTCTCCGCCGCGACCCGCACGCCGTCGCCGGGGCGCTGCTGGTGGGCTGCTTCGCCCTGCTCGCCCTCGGCGCTTCGTGGCTTACGCCCTGTGACCCGCTCGAGCAGTACCCCGAGGGCCTCACCGCCAAGGGCATGCCGCAGCCGCCCGGCACGCCCTTCAAGCTGACCGACCACGGCCGGGAGCGCACAGCCACCTTCAAGCTCGGCGCCGACAACCTCGGCCGCGACGAGCTGACCCGGCTGATCTACGGCGCCCGCATCTCCCTCGCCGTGGGGCTCCTGGCGATGCTCACCGCCGTCCTGATCGGTGCCGGCGTAGGGCTGCTCTCCGGCTACTTCCGCGGCTGGGTCGAGACGGTCCTCATGCGTCTGACCGACATCATGATGACCATCCCGGCGCTGCTCCTGGCCATCGCGTTCGTCGCCATCCTGCCGCACGAGCCGCTCTCTGTTCACTTGTGGCGCGAGCGCACCTTCACGATCCAGCGCGAGCTGCTCAACCTTTTCCTGGTGATCGGGCTGGTGACCTGGACCGGCATCGCCCGCGTGGTGCGCAGCGAGACCCTCCGCGTCAGCGCGCTCGAATACGTCGAGGCTGCCCGCGCGCTGGGCTGCCGGCACGGCCGCATCCTCCTCCGCCACGTGCTGCCCAACGTGCTTCCCACCGTGGTCGTGCTCGCCAGCCTGGGCACCGCCGACACCATCCTGCTCGACGCCGGGCTCTCCTACCTCGGCATCGGCATCCCCCCGCCCACCCCGAGCTGGGGCGCCATGATCGAGCAGGGGCAGCCCTACCTGATCACCGCGCCCTGGCTGATTCTCGGCCCGGGGGGCTGCGTGGTGCTCTGTGTGCTCGGCTTCAACCTCCTCGGCCACGGCCTCCGCAACGCCCTTGACCCGCATCGGCGGCGCTAGAGGTCGGCTCGGCCACTACTCCGGCCCCCTCTCCCACCGGGACAGGGACGGGGTGAGGGCTGAAGCGGATCGGCCCGCCTCGCACGGCCCTCACCCCAGCCCTCTCCCACCGGGAGAGGGAGCCGGATTCGAGCCGCCCAGCGTTACCTGACCCTCCCCCGGCAGCCATCCTCAGAGATTTCGTGCTCGCGCTCCGCAAGATACCCGGTGCATTCCTCGTAGTGGATCGTAGCAGCACCCGCGCAGCGGGTCGGAGAAGCACCGTGAGCAAGCACGACCCCGTGGTCGATCCCCACCAGCCGGCCTTCTGGCCGTTGTACGAACAAGTCCGGCCGGTTCTCGTCTCGAGCGCCCTCCACCTCACGGGCAACCTCGACGACGCCGAGGACCTGGTCCAGGAGGCCGCGCTCCAGGCCCACGGCTGCTTCGACCGGTTCATCCCGGGCACTCACTTCGACCGCCTGTTGATCCGCATCATGACCAACCGCTTCATCGACCAGAAGCGGCGGCAGCGGCGGGTCGGCATCGTCTCGCTCGACCAGGGCGTGCCCGGCACCGGCGGCGCCATCGCCTGGGACCTGCCCGACCCGGGCGAGGCCGGCGACCCCGTAGCGCGCCTCCTCGCCGGCGTCCTGGAGCAGGACCTGGTGGAGGCCATGGCGTTCCTGCCGCCCGAGTACCGCGAGTTGATCCTGCTCGTCGACCTCGAGGGCATGGCTTACCGCGAGGCGGCCGAACGGCTCGGCATCCCGGTCGGCACGGTGCGCAGCCGGCTCCATCGCGCGCGCGCCACCCTGGCCACCCGGCTGGCGGCCACCCGCGGTGAACCGGGTTCTGTCAAGCGCAAGGAATCAGAGCCTCCGGGGCGAACCCTGCTCGACGCGGTGGACCGGGGTGAGAAGCGGTCTGTCGCGGTGGGCGGGTAGCCTTCTGCCGGAGGGTCGCCGATGCCTCGTAAGTCGCCGAACGACCGGAGCGACGCTCGTCTCAGGGCGATGCGCCGGGCGCGTCTGATCCAGTCGGCCACGCAGAGCGTCGAGGCGCCGCCGCGTACCCTCAAGGACGTTCCGCTGCAGACCGTGGCCGAGTTGTTGGGCCGGCTCCCGCGGGCCGCCGAGCCGCCCAACTTCTGGGACCGCGCCCTGGAGCAGGTGCGCCAGGCCTCCGAGGCGGACCTCTACGCCGAGCTGCTCGCCTCGGCCGAGCGCCGCCGCCG
>JACPDV010000148.1 GCA_016183835.1 Armatimonadota bacterium | reverse complement strand
GGCCTGCCGCTGGTGGAGTCGGTGCCGCTCAGCCCGCCGCCCTCGCGCGAGCCCAACCGGATTCACGCGGCGCGGCCGGCCACGGCGTTCCAGCGCGGGCGCTGGCAGGAGTGGTGCGGCTCGCGGCGGGCGGCGGAGAAGCTCTACCGCGAGGCCGGCGAGGAGGACGCGGGCGCCGCCGCGGCGCTGGCTCGCTTCGCCCTGGAGCGCGGCGACGCCGCCTCCGCCACGCGCTGGGCCGGCCGGGCGCAGGCGCTCGACTGGCACCTGCCCGAGGCCGCCCTCGCCGCCGCGCTCGCCGCTCGCCTGGACTCCCGCCGGCACGATGCGCTGTGGCAGTGGGAGCGCTGCCTGAGCTACCCGGAGACGCGACGGAGCGGGCAGATCGGACTGATTGACGATGCCCTGACGGAAGGCCTGTTCCGCCGGGCGGAGGAGCGCTGCGGACAGCTTCTTGCCGAGACGGACGACCTCCGCGTCTACGGCCGTCTGGCTCATGCCCGCCGGCGGCTCGGACACCCGCTGACCCCGGCGGCGTTGGGCGAACTGCCGAACGCCCGGCTCGACCCGCTCCTGGCGGCCGAACGGCGGCTGGCTGACTCGTCTGCTCCGCCGCTCAACGCCACCGGGAAGCTGGCCGCGGCGGTGCTCCTGGCGTCGTTCGGCGACGACGACGCGGCGCTGCGGGTGCTGGACGACGAGGTCGCCCCGTCGCCGGGCACGCCGGCCGCGTTGCTCGACTACGCTCGCGCCTGGATCGAGGAGGCCCTGCCCGACCCGGTCGAGTGGGACGAGGGCTTCGCCCACGGCGCGGCGGCCGTCGCCGTGCTCCGCTACGCCGTGGACGCCGATCCGGACGATCCGACCGCCGCGTTCCAGCTCGGCTGTGCGCTGGCCGCCGGCGGCGATTGGGCGGGCGCGGAGACCTGCTGGGCGGCGGCCACGGACGGTCTGTGGGGCGCGGAGGCCAACCGCTGCCTCGGGCTGGCGGCCTGGCACCTGCACGACGACCTGCCCGCGGCGGAGGCGTTCTTCCGCCATGCCGTGGCGGCCGGCGGCGGCGCCCGGACGCTGCTCGAGCAGGACCACCTCCTCGCCCGGCTGAGGCGGCACGAGGAGCGAATCAGCATCCTGCGGGCGGCGCTCGACCACCCGGCCGGCGACACGCGGGTGCCACTGCGCCTGGCCGCCGCGCTGCTCGACGCCGGGCGGCCGGAGGAGATGCTGTCGCTGTTGGAGCAGGGCAGCTTCCAGCTCTACGAGGGCGGCACGCTGCCGCAGGTCCTGTGGCACCAGTCGCACCGGGCGCTGGCGGAGCGGGCACTGAAGGTCGGCGACCCGTCCGCCGCGGCCGGGCATTACCGCGAGGCTGCACGCTATCCCGAGCACCTGGGCGTGGGCGCGCCGGCGGCGAACCACCTCTGCGAGACGTGGTACCGCTGCGGCGCGGCGCACCGGCTGGCGGGTGAGGCCACGGAGTCGCGGGCGGCGTTCACAGCCGGTCGCGAACCGGGTTACGAGCTGGTGCAGGAGACCTTCCCGTTCAACGAGCTGCTGCCGGAGCACGGCCCGCCGCGGCTGGGCACCGGGTGGGCGCGGAACCAGCTCTACCGTGCGCTCTGCCTGCGGGAGTCCGGCAGTGCGGCTGCAGCCGAGACGTTGCTCGAGCGGATCGAGGGGCTGGCCGGCGAGTTGGGCTGCGACGACAAGGTGCCGGCGGCCATCGAGGCGGTGCGGCGAGGCGAGGAGCCCAGTCTCTGAGGTGCCGGGGGTCTCGAACCACTCGGTAGGGGCGACCGGCAGGTCGCCCGTTCGGGTGTGCCGGTCGCCCCTACGGGTGACGGACTGCGCCGAGGGTCGTCACCGCGCGTCGACGCGCTCCCCCTCGTTCGCCGGCGCGGTCAGCCGCACGGTCTCTCCGGCCGGCGCCGCAATCCAGGCCATGGCGCGGAGCTGCTGGTAGAGCTTCCGGCTGTCGCGCCGGCAGGCGCGGTGACTCCCGGCGTTGCGCGAGTCGAAGATCACCGCATCGAACGGCTCGCCGTCGCGGATCCTCACCTCGACCCGCTCCCAGGGCGCGTGCGGACTCCGCACCAGGCGCACGTCCTCCACCTGGTCGGCGGCGATGTTGAAGCTGATGGCGTCGCCCCGGTACTGCAGTCCGGCCGGCCCGATGGTGAGGAAGCCGATGTCGTCGTCCGTCTCCGCCATGCGGCGCGACAGGTGATCGAGGTAGCAGGGGTGGGCCAGCCCGACGAACCGGCCGGCGTGGTGCTGCGGCAGCTCACCCAGCGACTTGAGCTTGGCCTCGACACGCCGGCGGAGCCAGCCGTTGCCGAGGAGCAGGAGCCGGTCGATGCTGGCGGCCAGCACGGCGAAGAACGCCAGCAAGCCGGGCAGCAGACCCACCTGCCGGGCGAGGAAGAGGAACAGCAGCATACCGCCTGCCGCGACCACGGCACTCAGCAGCCCCACCAGGGGCAGGAACCGCTTCTTGTAGGCGACAAAGACTCGTTCGGCGGCGATGGACATCCGCGCCTCTCAACCACCCTCGACTCGATTGTGGACCACTGTGAGATACCCGCCGGGACTCCAGGTGGCGGACCCTGCGGCCAGATCCAGGTCAACCCGCCGTCCGCCGCGATGCTGCACTGGAACGGCCTCGCCGCCCGGCGGAGCAACGTCGCCGGCTCACCGGTGAGGACCGGCCGGAACGGGTCCGCCGGGTCCGGGGGCGTGTAGCGCAGCCGCACCGGCCCGGCTCCCACTCCCGGCGCCGGAGCCCAGTACCACGCGTCGCCCGCGGCATACCAGTTGGGCGCCTTTACGCGGTCCAGCCAGGCCGCGCCGTCGAGGGGCGGCGGCCCGTTGAGCGCCGTGTCCACGCCGACCCGCCGGCCCAGGTCGCGGACCACCGACTCGACCCGCCCGCTGACCACCACTTCCTCCTGCGCCGCCAGCTCGCCGTACCGCACGCCGAGCCAGCCCGCCGGCGCCAGCAGGGCGACCCATCCGGCCAGGATCAGCGTGCGCCAGTCGTCGCCGCCGCAGGCGCCCGTGGCCAGCACCACCACCACCACCAGGAGCGCCGCCTGCCCGGCGAGGAGCGGCCAGCCCAGCCCGCCGAGCTGCGGCAGATCGGTCAAGGCCGGCTTGAGGACCACCAGCGGCGTGACCCAGGCGACCGGCGCGAGCCAGGCCACCTGCGCGTTGCCCGGCTCCAGCCGCCGGGCGAGGAGCACCATCAGCAGTGTGTGCAGCCCCGTGAGCCCGAGCGCCGCCTCCCACCAGCGCGGGTCGTAGCGGCTCCAGTGCTCGGCGTCGAAGTGCCCCGGCGCCCACCAACACGCCACTCCGGCCGCCAGCGCCATCAGCCACGCCAGGCCCGACCCGCGCGACTCCGACAGCGTCGGCGCGGTGATCCAGCGCAGCGTATCGCCCATCGTCGGGGCTCCTCCGGCGGTCTAGGGGTAGAGCCCGAGCTGGTCCAGCCCGGTGCGCTCGTCCAGCCCGAAGAGGCAGTTCATGTTCTGCAGCGCCGACCCCGCCTGGCCCTTGACCAGATTGTCCACGCAGGCGGTCACCACAAGCTGCCCGGTGCGCTCGTTCACGTTGACCGCCAGGTCGCAGAAGTTGCTCCCGCGGATCGCGCCGGTCCCGTGGCACGTCCCGTCCTGGCTGACCCGCACGAAGCGCTCGCCGGCGTAAGCCGCGCCGTACACCTCGCGCGCCTCGGCGCTCGTCAGCGGGCGTGCCAGCCGGGCGTAGCAGGTGTTCAGGATGCCGCGAGTGATGGGCACCAGGTGCGGCACGAACGTCACCGTCACCGCGTGCCGCGCCTGGTCGCTGAGGTAGGTCTCGATCTCCGGCGTGTGCTGGTGCTCGACGATCCGGTAGGCCTCCACGTTCTCGTTGCGGTGGGGGAAGTGGAAGCTCGGCTTGGCGCCTTTGCCCGCGCCACTGACGGCGGTCTTGCCGTCCACCACGATTCCGTGCGGCTCGACCAGGCCTTCGCGCACCGCGGGCGCCAGCGCCAGGACCGCCGCCACGACGAAGCACCCCGGGTTGGCCACCAGCCGCGCCTGGCGAAGCTGCCCGCGATACAGCTCGGGCACACCGTAGACGGCCTCCTCAAGCAGGTCGGGCGCGGCGTGCTCCTGGCCGTACCAGTGGGCGTAGACCGCCGGGTCCTTGAACCGGAAGTCGCCGCTGTAGTCGATGACGCGCACGCCGCGGTCGAGGTAGCCCCGCGCCTCGCGCATGCCGACGCCGTTGGGTGTGGCGAAGAAGACCACGTCCGGCTCGGCCGCGTCCACCTCCTGCCCGGCCACCTGCACGCGGAGGTCACAAAAGCCGCGCAGGTGGGGGAAGAACTCGTCGATCCGGCGCGTGTCGTCCTGCCGCGCCACGAGCGAGACGACCTCGGCCGCGGGATGCCGGAGCAGCCCTTCGAGGATCCCCAGCCCACCGTAGCCGGTGGCGCCCACGATCTTCGCTCGGATCATCCCGCTGCCCTGTTCCTCTCCACCGCGCTCAGACGTACATCAGGCCGTTCGGGACCTCCCCCTGCCCCCTCCTTGGCAAGCTGGACTTTGGCGTTTTTGGGGGAAGTCCCGCAAACAGATCACGGTGGCTCCTGTCTGGAAGAGGTGAATGCCAACGCCAGGCAGGAGGCCCACCGTGCGTCCAGTATACCTCCTCAGCGCCCTG
>JACPDV010000162.1 GCA_016183835.1 Armatimonadota bacterium | reverse complement strand
CCTGATGGCGCTGGCGCTGCTTGCCGCACCCGCCGACCCCTGGCCCGACGGCGGGCCGTTCCGCTTCGTCAACGCCCACCCGCTCCACGCGCTGTTCCTCGACACACCCGTGCTCGATGCCAACCTGCCGCGCCACGGCACGTTCGACGCCCGGCTCCAGCAGACCAACACCTGGGCCTCCTCCAACAACCTGACGCTCTACCCCGCCGGCTTCGCCTTCATCGGGCCGCGGCCGCCCGGCACGCCGCGCCGCCGCCTCGACCCCGTGGCCCTCGCCGCCGAAGTGAGCGCCGGGGCGAGCCGCGACGGCGTGTTCGTCGCCGACACGGAGACCACCCGCCTCGACCTGATCTACACCCAGCCCTTCGGCGACCGCTGGGGACTCGAGCTGGACGTGCCGGTGGTGGGGCACGTGGGCGGCGTCTTCGACTCGACCGTCGACAACTTCCACGCGTGGTTCGGCTACCCCAATGCCAACCGCCCGGCGACGCCACGCAACCTCACCCAGATCTTCTTCGCCCGCGGGACCGAGAGCCGGTTCTACGGCGGGCCCTTCGAGCCGACGTTCGGCGACGTGGTGCTGCGCGCGACCCATGCGCCCCTGCGGGAGACCGCCGAGCACTGCGCCTTTGCGGTCTCGGTGGCGGTGAAGGCGCCCACCGGGCCGGCCAGCCGGTTCGTCGGTTCGGGGAGCTGGGACTATGGTCTGGCCAGCTCGGTGCGGCGCACCTTCGGCGCCGTGCGGGTGTATGCCACCCTGGGCCACGCCTGGCACGGCCGGTGGAAGGGCTTCCCCAACACCCCGGTCAAGGGTACCTGGGACTTCCACGCGGGCACCACCTGGCGGTTCGCGCCGCACTGGGCCTTCGACACCACCATCACCCGCCAGGAACACGCCCTCGGCGACGCCCTCCCGGGCAGCCTCGGCCGCGCCGCGTGGCTCATCGGCGGCAACGTCCGGCACACCCTCAGCCGGCGTCTGACCTTCGAGTTCGGGCTGTTGGAGAACATCACCGAGTTCAACAACACCTACGACGCCGGGCTGCTGACGGCTCTAAGGTGGAGTCCATGAACGTCCTGCTGCTTGCCGCGCTGTGCGCCTTCACGCCCGACAACCAGGCGGACGTGGGCGGGCCGTTGCGCCTCCGCAACGAGTTTCCGTTTCAGACCATCTTCCTCTCCACCCCGCCGCTGGACGCCCGCATCCCGCGCCGCGCCCGGCTCGACATCTCGCTCGGCGTCTACAACTCGTTCGGCTACATCCTGGGACCGGGCGCAACGCAGCAGATCAACAGCAACAACGCCGCCGGCAACCCGCAGCCGGTCAGCCTGGGGCAGGTCTTCGCCGATGCTGCCGCCCGGCCGGCCAGCACCTACTACATCGCCGACGTCGAGACCACCAAGTTGGACGTGCTCTTCTCGCAGCCCTTCGGCCGGCGGTGGATGCTCGAGGTGGAGGCGCCCTTCTACTACTACTCCGGCGGATGGATGGATCCCGTGGTCTCCTTCTGGCACCACGGCTTCGGGCTCAACAACGGGAACCGGCAGCTTTTCCCGGACAACAGCGGCGAGCTCGCCATCGCCCACGGGACCAACCGCCTCGGCTATCAGGGCGACGGTGGCATCGGGATCGGCGACCTGACCCTCCGCGGAGTGCGCCAGCTCACGCCCGCCGCGCACGGCTGGCCCGCCGTGGCCCTCTCCGGCGCCGTCAAGCTCCCCACCGGCTCGGTCCGCAAGATCCAGGGCAGCGGCTGCTGGGACACCGGCCTGGGTCTCCACTTCACCCAGCAGTCGGGGCAGAGCTGGTTCTACGGCACGCTCGGCTACAACTTCATCGGCGGCTGGCGCGGCATGCCCGGTGTGCCCACGCGCAACACGGTCGACACCCAGTTCGGCTACGAGTACCGCGTCTCGCCGCGCTGGAGCTGCCTCGCCGCCTTCGGGCTCTACGACCACCCGATCGAGACAGCCGAGCCGAAAAGCGTCGGCTCGTTGGCCACCGTGGTATCGCTCGGCGCGCGCTACACCGACCAGCGCAACGTCGAGATGGAGTGGGGCTTCGTCGAGAACATCGTCCGCAACAGCAACACCCACGACTTCGGCCTCTACGCCCGGGTGCGCTTCTGGCCGGGGCAGGCCGAGCGCCCGCCGGCGCCGGTATCCTACTGAGGCTGGCGGCGCGCCGCCACACGCCAGCCCAGCAGACCCGTCAGCCCGACCAGCAGCAGCGCCGGCCAGATCGGCCCGCGCCCGCCGCCGGCGGTGGGAGCGTCGTCCACCGGCAGCCGGTCGGCGGGCGCCCGGTCCGGCGGCTCACCGGCGGCCGGCCAGCTCACCCGTGCCGAGGACGCGCCGCCGCGACTCTCCTGCGCCGCGAGCCCGACGGAAGCAGGCGCCACGAACAGCACGCGGGCCAGCACCGGCGTGCCCGCCCGCGGCGACACCGCTACGCGCACCGTGGCCGGCCCGCCGCGGGGCACCGCGGCCCGCACCGCCACCGGCAGGGCGATGAACTGCGCGCAGGTGAGGAACAACTCGCGGTCGGGGAAGATCCCCTGCCCCGGTTGCAGCTCAGCCGGGCGGCCGTCCACGGCGACGCTCACGGGCGCCGCCAGCTCGGCGGCCCAGGCGGCTTGCTCCGCCGGGCCCAGGCTCCCGTCGCCGTCACGGTCGAACCGGGTCCATGCGGCACCCGCCACCAGCCCGCCGTGGAGCACGTGGAGGTCAAGGCGCAGGCCGGCGGGGAGCACGAAGGCCTGCACTTCGTAGCGGTTGAGGTTCTCGTCGATGGGATGCGCGGGGGCGGCGATCGGCAGGCAGAGGGGCAGACACAAAAAAAGGAGGTGTCGCCGGCCGCTAGTGCCAGGACACCCCACCTCATCGAGCTGTCTGCTGCCGACTATTCTGTCACCGATTCGGGGGCAACGCAACGGCGACATTGTTGCATTCCTGTGACGAACCCGTGGTGGAGGCGGACATTCGGCGCCGAGAGGTAGCTTCGCGGGCGGGCTGAAACCTCCTCGCGGCCGAGCCTGTAGTCGGCGGGTATGTTGGCCTTGGCGAGCTGCGACACAGACGAGGAGCTGGCCGGGCGGGCGCGGCGCGGCGATCGCGCGGCGTTCGACGCCCTCATGCTGCGCTGCCAGGGGCTGGTCTATCATCTCGCGCTGCGCTTCTGCGGCCACGCCGAGGACGCGCGCGAGCTGGCGCAGGAGGTCTTCATCCGGCTCTTCCTCAA
The DNA here is from genome assembly GCA_016183835.1 of Armatimonadota bacterium. Lineage (GTDB taxonomy): Bacteria > Armatimonadota > UBA10988 > UBA10988 > UBA10988 > JACPDV01. Next base: position 2,429 of record JACPDV010000162.1, on the reverse strand, counting down.
GCTGCCGGGGTACGACCCGGATCGGCCCTTCCGCCCCTGGCTGTACCGGCTCGCGACCCGCGTGTTCCTCAACACGGCCGAGCGCAAGCGGCCGGTGACCCGGTCGCTGGAGGCGGCGGAAGAGGGCCGGCCGGCGCTCGACCCGCCGGACGTGCCCGGGGCCGACCCGGCGCACCAGGCCGAGGCGCGGGCCTTGCGCGAGGCAGTCTTCGCCGCGTTGCTCGAGCTGCCGCCGCACTACCGCGCGGCGATGCTGCTGCGGCATGTGGAGGGCCTCAGCTACGACGAGGTGGCCGCCGCGCTGGGGCAGCCGCTGGGCACGGTGAAGACGCACTTGCACCGCGCGCGCCATCGGCTGCGCGAGCAGCTCGGCCACCTGCTGCCGCCCGGATATGGAGACGAGCCGTGACCTGCCGGGAATGTCTGGAGCAACTGCCGGAGCAGCTCGAGTCGCCGCGGCTGGAGATCGAGCGGCACCTGCACGCCTGCCCCGCCTGCCGGCGCGAAGCCGGCCTGCTGCGGCACGCGCTGGCGGTGCTGGAGGGCGACCGGCCGCAGTCGGCGCCGGACCTGCGCGCGGCGGTGTGGGCGGGCATCGCGGCGCGGCGTGAGGCCGTGCCGGCTGCGCTGCGGCGCGAGCGCCGGCTGGCGGCGGGGCTGGCCGCGGCGCTGGCGGTGGGCCTGGCGGGCGCGCTGTGCTGGTATGCCCCGCTGCTCCACCTGCCCACCGCGGCGGGCTGGCTGCCCGCGCTCCGCGACGGGCTGGCGGGCGGCTGGTGGCAAGCGCTCGTGGACACGCTCCGCGGGCTGCCCGGGGCCGGGCGCGAGCTGTGGCTCGGGCTGTCCGGCGCGGTGCGGGGTGGGTGGTCAGTGCTGTGGAGCTGGGACACGCCGGCCCTGCCGGTGTCGGGCGTGGCGTTGGCTTCGGTGGCGGTGTTCTGCGCGGCGGTGGCCGAGGCGATGGCCCGCGGCGCCCGGGGGCTGCGGCCGCTGCGGCAAGGAGGACGGTGATGCGCAAGCTGCTCGGATTGGCGCTGTTGGCGCTCGTGGCCGGCGCGGCCGGGCCCGTGTGGGCGCAGGGCGATCAGGCGGCGGACAAGCCGGAGGCCAAGGCCGCCGACGAACAGCCTGCGGGCGACGGCGAGCGGCCGGCGCACGAGACCGCACGGCGGGCGGAGCGGGAGCGGGCCCGCGAGCGCGCCGCGGCCCAGGGCAACGGCGGCGAGCCCGGCCAGCTCCGGCAGTTCGCCGCGGCGGCGCTGAGCCTGTTCGGCATCGTGCTCCTGGCGCTGGCGTTCATCGCGGTGCGGGTGGGCTTCAGCCTGGGCTGCGGGGCGGTCTTCCCGGGCTTCACGGAGCGCGGCCGCGAGTGGCTGTGCCGTCGTCCCTGGCTGTGCTGGATGTGGGGCATCCCGCCGAGCATCGTGGCCTTTGTGGCGTTCTGTGTTCTGACGGGCGGTCCGGGGCCCGCGAAGGGCCTCGCCGCACTCGTCCTGCTGGCCTGCTCCACGCTGGCCGCGGTGGGGGCTACCTGCCTGTGCGAGGCCGTGGGGCAGCGGCTGTACTCGCTGGCCGGGCGGGCCGGTTCGCGGGCGGCGCACCTCGCCGCGGGGTCGATCGTGCTCGTCCTGCTGGTCGGCCCGCCACCGGGATGGATCGGGGCCGCCTTTGTTGTGCCCGCCGCCTTCGGCGCCTTCCGGCTGGGCTTCCGTGACCCGGCCGAGGCCGTGCCCGAGCCGCTGATGGTCTTCCCGGAGCCCGAGCGGCCCGCGGAGGGCTGACCCAAAGGAACGGGGCTCCGGCCCGTGCCGGAGCCCCGCCGGTGACCGTAGGGTTTTCGACCCAGCTCCCGCATCGGAACCGCCGGCGTTGCCGCCTGCGGGGGGATACGGGCCGACGCCCCGTCACCTCATTACGCCGAAAGAGGCGCTAGGTCGTACGGTCACCTCGCTCATTACGTTCAGCACAAACCATTGTTCTGGTCACCTCCTTTCCGAGCGTTGCCGTCACTATAGCGCCGCCGGGATTGGGCTGTCAAGGGTTGCCCACGCCCTCGTCCGTCACGTCGAACACCGTTTCCGGGTAGCCCGGCACCCGCACGGTCAGCCAGCGATCCTCGGGCTGGCCCTGGAAGCACCGCTCGAACGCCGTCCGCAGCACCTCGCCCAGCCGCGTGGAGCGCGACAGCCGCCAGGCATAGGCCAAGCCCTCCAGCATCTGCGGGTTCATCTCCACGGCGGCCCAGATGTGCGGGCAGTTGGTGTAGCGGAAGACCCGCAGTTCGGGCACCCAGTGACAGTCCACCACGTACTCCGCGCCGCGGACGAGGCACTCCGCCACGCGCCGGTCGCCCGTGAGCTGGTGCCAGCGCCGCAGTCCGGCCAGCATCACGCCGACCATGAACGCCGCGTTCCCCGTGTGCCGCGGCG
>JACPDV010000216.1 GCA_016183835.1 Armatimonadota bacterium | reverse complement strand
GACGCCGCGGAGGATCTGGGTCGGGCCGGGCTCCTCCACCGGATCCCCTGGGAAGTCGGCGCCGGCAATGCGGGGACGGACTACGGGCCGGGCGCGCACGCCGACGCGGTCACCACCCTAGAGGCGCCGGAGCAGGAACTGCTGCAAGAACTGGTGGTGCGCTGGAAGGACCGCTCACTCGATGAACTGCGGTCGTTCGTCTATGCCCTGCCGGTGATCTCGACCGCCAGAAAGGGCCTGTGGATCGACCTCAACGCCGCCGATCCCAGACGGACGGCGTTCGAGGCCGCCCTGGCCCGGACCAACGCCAAGTTCTCCAAGGCGCTGCGTGAGCTGGCCGAGTAGCGTGGCGATCCGGTTCCTGACGTTGGAACAGATCCACGCAATCCACCGGGACATGGTGGCCCGGTACGGCGGTGAGCCGGGCGTGCTCAACGCCTCGATGGTAGAGTCCGCCGCCGCCATGCCGCAGGCCGGCTTCGGCGACTCCTACTTCCACAGCTTCCCCTTCGGCATGGCGGCGGCGTACGCCTTCCACTTGGCGGCCAACCACGGCTTCGCCGACGGCAACAAGCGGGTCGGCTTTGTGGCCGCGGACGTGTTCCTCGAGCTCAACGGCTGGGAACTGCCTGAAGCCGGCGAAGCCGGCTTCCGCGACCTGATCCTCGCCGCCGCCGCCGGCGCCGGCAACAAAGCCGACATCGAGGCCTTCCTCGCCGAGCACGCCGTCCGCACTGCCTGACCACCTCGCCCGTCGCCCGCGGGAGAGGGGCGTGCGCGCGCCCGCCGAATGGCCCGGCGCACGGAGCGGCACCATGCGACGCCTCTCGACCGGACTGGCTCTCCTCCTCTGCCTCGCCGCCTGCGGCCGCGCGCAGAGCATCAAGAACAGCGCCGTGTCGGTCGCCGCGCTCGGCTCGCCCGGCGCGTTCACCGGCTTCGCCGTGCGCAATGGCGCCGGGACCGAGGTCGCCCGCGTGAGCTTCGGCAGCCTGGCCAACGTCACCGCCGCGCGCGTGACCGCTGGTCCGCAGCGGCTGACCTTCGAGGGGCTCAGCGCAGTGCCCACGCCCAAGCTCGCCGCCGCATCCCGGATCAGCGTGGCGCTGGTGGGCGAGGAGCCGTACCCCGAGGTCAGCTTCGATCTCCGCCTCGCCGCCTTCGACGTGGCCGCCTGGCAGGCCGCCTTCGGCAAGACCGCCTTCCACTTCCTGGCCATGTCGCAGCCCGGCGCGCTGATCTTCCACCACCGCGGGTGGAGCATCATGACCCCGGCGCTCGACCCCTACTGCATGAAGAACGACGCCACCGGTTACGGCCGGCAGATCGCCAGCGAGTGGAACACCGACTGGACCTATGCCCCGGCCGTGGGCGGCTGGCCGCTGGCCACGATGGGCCTCTGGTCGCCCGGCGAGAAGCTGTACGCCGCGTACGACTTCCACGGCGCCCGGCTCACCGACCACAGTGAGAAGGACCTGGCCGGCTCGTACTGCTGGAGCCAGACCGGCGCCGGCGCGCTCGCCGGTCGCTCGGCCAAGGAGTTCGTCGCCATTGTCTGGCCGTACGCCCGGCCCTATCGGGTCGGCCTGCGCTACCCGCAGCTCCCGGCGCAGGGCACCATCGCCAGCCACTTCCGCCTGCTCTGGTCGCTCGACATGCCCTCCGATGCCGACCCCACTTACTTCGTCCACCAATACGTGTGGGGCCACTACGGCGACCGGCTGCCCAGCGTGCCGCGCGTGGTGGACCTGTCCTGGCTGCCCGACACCAACCGGCCGGGCGGCTTCCCCAGCCGGCCGGGGATTCCCACCGGGCTGACCAGCCGGATCGATGCGGACAACGCGCGCTGGTGGGAGCCGGGCGCCCTGGTGTTCGGCGGCGAGGGCTGGGACGGCGACCCCATCATGCTGGCCAAGGAGCAGGGCCGCACACGCGAGCTCGACGCCCTCCGCGCCGCGGTGGACGGCATCCTCCCCCGGGCGAAGCGGCAGGCCATCCTGGGCGAGCCGATCGTCGCCTGGCAGCAATGCCTCGAGGGTGAGGGCAAGCTCGACATGTTCGGCCACGGCGTGCCGACCATCCACCAGGTGGAAAACTGGAACCTGGGACTGGCGCTGCTCGACCTCTACCGCACCGATCCGCAGGCCGGGGCGAAGCTGCTGCCCTACGTCGACGGCCTGCTGCGCTTCACGAAGGTGGCGCTTACCACCCGCAACGACTACCACGACGTGCCCGCCGCGCAGTTCTGCTGGTCCGCCGCCCCGCAGACCAGCTTCTGCCTGCGCTACTGGTTCGCGTTCCGCGACGCGCCCGACGCCGAGCACCGCGCCTTGGCCGAGGAGGCCTGCAAGCTCGCGCACTCCATGCTCTACCGCAACCTGACCATGTGGATGTCGGACAGCGACCCGGACGACAACCTCGACAGCGCCTTCCTGTTCGAGCCGAACGCCGGGATCAGTTGGCTCGGAGCCGCCTGCGCCAACGAGGTCTGGTGCGTCGCCTACGCCGCCGCGCAGGTCTACGTCGAGACCGGCGATCCCTACCTGGCGCAGTACGTCTACGGCATCTGCGAGCGCTGGAACCAGATGCACCGGAACGAGTACTATCCTTCACCGAACGCTTCGGGCTCTACGACGGGGCCGAGGAGGCCAAGGGCAGCCGCGCCAGCTACGGCGGGCTGTGGGGGCAGTTCGAGCTGCTCGCCTGGCCGATGGGCACCAGCCGCGTGCGCGTGCTGGCGGGCGAAAAGGGGCTGCTCTCCTTCTGTCGCGACGGGCGGCACACCAGCGCCAGCCAGTACCGCTACCGCGGGCAGGGGCGCTGCTCGTTCCGCCTCGACGCCGCCGGGCAGAGCGACGGGCTGCCGTTCGACGTGATGGTCACCCTCCCCTACTTCGACCTGCGCCGGCTGGAGGTGGCGGTGGTGCACGCGGGCCAGGCGGAGGCGCTGCCCGAGGCGAACGTCGAGCGCTATCCGCAGCGGCCCGACACGCTGCTGATTCGCGGCGTGAAGCACGGCGACACCGTGGCCCTGGGCGGCTGGGACCCGGCGGCGCCCATCGTGGCCTGCGACCTGCCCAAGCCGCGGGCCGACGCCGACGACCGGGCGGTGCGGCTCCCCGCCGGCTTCGTGCCGGTGGACCTGCAGCGGGCCGCCAACCGCAAGCCGGGGCAGGACTGGTCCGACGTGAAGTCGATGGCCGGCTGGCAGCCGGGGCGGACCGAGCTGTACGGCGTGCCGTTCGTGCTCCTCGACCCGCTGCCGCAGGCCGGGCGGATCGCCGTGCGCGACGCCGCGGTGCCGGTGGGGCAGGCGGGGAGCACGCTCTTCGCCCTGGTCGGCCCGGCCGCCGGGAAGGCCAAGCTGACCCTCGCCCTGGACGGGGGCAAGTCCGTGCAGGCCGACCTGCGCGAGGCCTTCCGGGTGCTTCGCGGCTGGCCGCCGGTGTTCGAGTGGGAGGTGCAGTGGGTCCAGGTGCCGCTCGGCGGCAGGAAAGTGGTTGCCGTCCGGGCGGATGGGATCGACCTGTTCGCCGCCACGGTGGCCGCGCTGCCGGCGGCGCGGCTGGCCCGTACCTTCGCCGTCTGCCGGGCGCAGCAGGCGCAGGCGCGCGCCGACGCCGCGACCGTGGCCAGGCTGAAGGCGCTCCAGCCGCTGTTCGAGCGGATCGCCGGGCACATCGCCGTGCTCCCCGGCACGGCCAGCTCCACGCCGCGCTCGGGCGCCACCGCGCAACTGCTCCACCGCGCCGGGCTGATCAAGTACCTCGACTTCGTCTCGCCCCGGAGCCTGATCGACCCCGCCGCCTTCAACGCCGAGCGCTACTGGCTGGCGCTCTATCTGGGCGGCGAGAACTACATCCAGAGCGTGGCCGGGCCGCAGGACGCCGACCTTGCGCTCCAGCGCTACCTCCACCGCGGCGGCACGCTGCTGGTCCTGCCCAGCCAGCCCTATCCCTTCTACTACAACGAGAAGGACGAGGCCGTGGCCAATGCCGCCGCCTTCGGGCTGCCCATCATCCACGGCTGGGAGAAGCCGCCGGCCGAGCACCGGTACACCTTCGTCCGTAACGCGGCGCAGAAGATCCTCACGGGTGTGCCCGACCGGTTGCCCTGGCCCGAGGTGGGCGATCCGCGCTTCCGCGGGGTGGCCGCGCCGCCCGGCTCGCGCTACACGCCGCTCCTCACCCTCGAGGACGAGAAGCACACCAAAGTGGCGGACGCCGCCGCCTGGATCGAGCTGACCGCCGGCGACCTGGCGGGCGGGCAGGTGGGCTACGTGTGGTCCACGCTGGTGCAGAACCCGGACTGGCAGAGCGCGATCCTGACCGACCTGCTGAAGCAGGGGCTGACCGCCGCGGCGCCCGGGCTGGCCGAGGGTGTGGCGGTGCGCGCCGGGACACCGCCGGCCATCGACGGCAAGCTCGATGAGCCGCTCTGGCGCGAGGCGCCGGTCTACCCGCTGGCCCACCGCTTCATGCCCGCCGGCGTGCCGCAACAGGCCGCGGACGTGCGCTGCGCGTGGGACGACCAGAGCCTCTACGTGGCGCTCCACGCCGAGGACAAGGACGCCTGGTCCACACTCACCCAGCGCGACGGCAACCTGTGGGAGGGCGAGGTGCTCGAGGCCTACCTCGATCCGGATGGCGACGGGCGCGACTACATCGAGCTGGAGGTCAACCCGCGCGGGGCGCTGATCGACCTGCGCATCGGCGACCATGAGAAGGTGGGCCAGGCCGACAGCCTGGCGCGCTACCGAAGCTGGAACTCGTCCGGCTGGCGCGCGGCGGCGAGCGTGGACGGCACCCTGGACAACCGTGCCGACGCCGATCGCGGCTGGACCGTGGAGATGGCGCTCCCGTTCGCCGACCTGGGCGTGCCGGCGCCGAAGCTGGGGCAGGCCTGGCGGGCGCAGTTCTACCGCATCGAGCGACCGCGGGCGGGCGCGCTGGAGTGCTCGGCCTGGTCGGCCACGGACACATTCCACAACCCGAGCCGGTTCGGCCGCTTGAGCTTCGCGGCGAACCCGCGCCACGACGACTTCGGCCTCTACCCGCCGGGCGCGGACGGGTCGCCGGGCTGGCTGGCGCAGGCCGGCACATGGCGGGTGACCGACGGCCGCCTGGTGGGCCGCAACAGCGGTGGGGACGGGTTCCAGGCCAACGGGATCCGGCTCCGCGCCCTGGAGCTGGGCGACTTCGCGCTCACGCTGCGCTACCGGCTCACGTCGCGCGGGGACGACCATCGCGACGGCTTCTGGGTGGGTTTCCGGGCCGGCGCGGACGGGAGCGGCTACACGCTGTGCCTGAACCGGGACCGCACCGAGCTGCACAAGGCGGTGGCCGGCGGGCGGTCATCCAACGACGAGCAGCGGCTCGGGCAGGGCGCCGGCGTGACGGGCGACGGCTGGCACACGCTCAGTCTGACCGCCCGCGGGGCGAACATCCGGGCGGTGGCGGACGGTCAGGTGGTGCTGGAAGCGGTGGACCGTGGGTTCCTCGGCGACCCGCCGCTGAAGACCGGCGGCCTGGTGCTCTCGGCGCGCAAGTGGAGCGGATCGAGGGGCGACACGGTGGTGGAGATCGACGACGTGGAGGTGAGGTAGGAGCGCACGGTGCGCTCGCGTACCGTCAGTACCTGGCCGACGAGCACGTCCCGCAGCCGGCGGCGGCGGTCTCTTCGTCACCTTCCTTGGCCGCGAAACTCGTCCCGCAGCCGCAGGCGCTCACCGCGTTCGGGTTCTCTACCTTGAACCCGCCGCCCATCAGCGTGTCCACGAAGTCGATCTCGGCGCCGTCCAGGAAGCGGAACGACTGCGGGTCGACCAACACGGTGACTCCGAACGACTCGAACTTGCCGTCCTCTTCGGTGGGCTGGTTGTCCAGCGCCATGCCGTACTCATAGCCGCTGCAGCCGCCGCCCTGGATCCACAGCCGGAGCGCATGGTCCTGTTTGTTCTGCCGGTCGAGCAAAGCCGAGATCTCTTGTGCTGCGCGCTCGGTCAAGGACACCATGACACACCTGCGCTTTCCGGCCGCCGCGCGGCGGCCGGTTGCATTGTAGTGACGGATCGGGGGGTTGTCTAGACCGCGACCCAGCCGCGCTCCAGGCGGTAGCGCGACGGCCCTCCGTGGCGGAGCTTGCTCAGCGCGGCGGTTTCGATCTCCTTGATCCGCTGCCGGGTCAGATCGAAGTGCCGGCCGATCTCGTCGAGCGTGCGCTCGTGCCCGTCGTCGAGCCCGAAGCGGAGGCGGAGGACGATCTGCTCGCGCTCGGTGAGCCGCGCCATGGCCGTGTCGAGCTGCTCGCGGAGGAAGGTGTGGGCGACTGCCTGCGAGGGGGTGGTGCTGTCCTGGTCGGCGATCATCTCGAGCATCGCCGTCTCGCCCTCGTCGCCGATGGGCTCGTCGAGGGAGAGCCAGTCCTGGGTGACGCGGGTCAGCTCCTCGACGCGCTCGGACTCGAGGTCGAGCTTCTGCGCCAGCTCCTCGGGGGTGGGCTTTCTGTGGAGCTCGTGGGCCAGCTCCTCGCGGGCGCGCCAGAGCCGCTTGGCCGCGTTGGCCACGCGCTGGGGCACGTGCACCAGCGGCCGCTGGTTCTGGATGGCCTGCAGGACGTGGGCGCGGATCCAGATCGTGGCGACCGTGGAGAATCGGCAGCCGCGGCGATGGTCGAACTTGTCCGCCGCCTGGATCAGGCCGAGGAAGCCCTCCTGGACGAGATCCTCGAGCGGCACGCCGCTGTGGCGGTAGCGGTTGACCACGCTGAAGACCAGCCGGTGGTTGGCGTCGATGAGCCGCCGACGCGCCTCGTCATCGCCCAGCTCGATGCGGCGAGCCAGCTCGATCTCTTCGTCGCGCGTCAGGAGCCGCTGCCCCCTGGGCATGTCTGCCAGCCCCACCGAAGCGACCGTCTCCGGCTCGGCACTGGTCTCGGTCAGCTCCCCGAAATCCTCGATGAACTCGGTCTCGACCAAGTTCAGGTCCCAGTCGGCCAATTCCATCATATGACGACCTGCCCTCTGGGCTCACCGGCGGGAGGATGGCGACCCTCCCGTGGCGAAGGTTACGACCCGCGCTGAATCCCGCTTGGACGGGACCAGTAACTCGGTTAACCATACTAGCACGTCCACAGTTCCATTGCTAGTTGCCATTCTGTTGCGGCGGGAGGCGAGATGCCTGTTGACGGCCAACGGCCCCTGCACCTCTGCGGCCTCTCCGCCGAGCCCGGGTCGCGGGTCCAGGGCTGGCTGCCGGTGGGCGAAGACTGGGCCCGCCGGCCGCTCTCGCTCCCCGTCGCGCTGCTCTGCGGCGCCGGACCGGGGCCCATCGTCTACCTCCAGGCGGTGAGCGACGGCAACGAGCTCAACGGCCTGGCCGTCTGCCGCCGCCTCCTCGCCCTCCTCGACCCGGCCGAGCTCCGCGGCGCGCTGGTGATCGTTCCGGTGGCCAATCCCGGCGCCTTTCGCGCCGGGCAGATGGCCGACCCGCGCGACGGGCTCAAGCTCAACCGCTGCTTCCCCGGACAGGCCGGCGGCAGCGTCAGCGAGCGCCTCGCCTGGTTCCTGTTCCACGAGCTGGTCCTCGGCTGCGACCTGGTGGTGGACCTCCACCAGAACGGCCACACGCCGATGCTGCCCGAGGTGCGCGTCCGCATCGGCCGCCGCGAGCCGCTCCACGGCGAGTGCCTCGAGCTGGCGCTGGCCTTCGGTGCGCGCCACGTGCTCGATCAGCTCGGCCCCTGCGGGCAGCTTGCCCGCGCCGCGCCGGCGGCGGGGATCCCCGCCATCGACCCCGAGCTGGGCGGCAACCCGGGCGTCGACCCCGCGATGGTGGAGTGCGGCGTGGCGGGCGTCCTCAACTTGCTGCGCGCGCGCGACATGCTCGACGGGCCGACGGCGGGCGTCACGCCGTTCGTCGCGCGGCGACTGGTGAGCCTCTTCGCCGGCGCCGGCGGGCTGGTCGAGTTCGCCGCCGAGCTGGGCCGGCTCGTGCGGGGTGGTGAGGAGGTGGCGTGCGTCACCGACATCTTCGGCGGGAGTCCGGTGCCGGTCTTGGCGCCGGAGGACGGGGTGGTCTGGATCCGCCGCGCCGAGCCGCCCGTGGAGCCGGGTGACAGCATCGGCGCCCTGGGCGTGGCGGAGGACGACTGAGCGCGGGCGACCGGAGCGGGCGCACGCCGTGCGCCGCTACCGGGTCCGCACCACCTTCACGCTGTCCACCAGCAGCCCCCACTGCTCGGCGGCATCTTTGAGCGTGACCTGGCGCTGGCCGCGGAAGCGGTTCTCGTCGTCCAGCGGCAGCAGGCCGCGCCGGGCCATGTCCGCCAGCGCCTTGTAGGCCCAGTGCTGCTCCGGCACGTCGGCCGCCAGCACCGGCCGGCGCCCGCCGCCGCGGAGCTGCACCTCCACCGTCACCGGCGTGCCCTCGCGATCGCGCAACGAGCGCCAGACGAAGTCGGGCTTGCCGATCGCCTCCACGGTGGTGCCCAGCGCCGAGGCGAGCTGGTAGCGCGAGCACGGGTCGCTGGGGTGGAACGTGCCGTCGGGATAGCCGCCCAGCAGACCGGAGGCGAGCGCGTAGCCCACGTACGGCGCGCCGGGGTGGTCCGGCGGCACGTCGCTCGGCAGCGCCTGCTCCACCCGCGCCGGCTGCGCGGCCTGCGCCTTGAGCCGGTCGAAGAGCGCGGCGAACGCCGTCAGCGATCGCTCCTGCCCCACCTCGCCGGTGGCCGCCGCCGCGATCTGCTTGCCCGTCTCCTCGTGGAGCTGCTTCACCATCGCCGCCATGAACCAGCGCGGCACCAGGTCGTCCTGGCCCCACACGCCGATCGGCTTGGCCTGCCGCAGCGCGTAGAGGTGACCGTCGTAGCTGGCCACCAACACCGTGTCGCCCACCACCACCGGCGTCGCGTGGACGTGGTCCTTGGTGGTGAAGCTCCACAGCGGGTCGGTGCGCTTCATGTCGCGGTCGAAGGCGTAGAGCAGGTGGTCGCGGCAGCCCACCAGCACCAGCTCGTCCCACACCACCGGGCTGGAATAGACCGAATCGGGCATCTCGTGGCTGCCGAGGAGCTTGCCGCTCGCGAGGTCGACCCAGGCAAAGAGCGGCTTCTGCCCGGGCTTCAGCCTGACGCTGCCGGCGAAGACGGTTTGGCCGGCCACCGCGGGCGAGCTGTGCACCCAGCCGCCCAGCTCGCAGCGCCAGTTCTGCTTGCCGTCGGCGAGGGCAAAGGAGTACAGCCCGCCGTCGAACGAGCCGACCAGGACGCTCTCGTCGGCGACGGTGGGGGAGGAGTCCACGGCGGCCTGGGTGGCGGCGGACCAGCGCGGCTGTCCGGTGGCCAGGTCAAGGGCGTAGAGGTGGCGGTCGCCCGAGCCGATCAGCACCGCGCCGCCGGCGGGGACCGGCGAGGAGCTGACCTCGCCGCCGGTCTGGAAGACCCACAGCGTGTCGCCGGTCAGCGCGTCGAGGGCGTAGACACCGCCGTTGCGCGAGCCGACGATCAACCTCCCAGCGGCCACCGTGGGCGAGGAGGTGATCAGCCCGCCCAGGTTGCGGCTCCAGCGCGGCTCAAGGGACTCGCGGTCGAGGGCGGTCACCACGCCGGCGTCGGAGGCGGTGTAGACCAGCTCGCCGGCCACGGCGGGCGAAGTCCACCAAGAGCCGCCGGTCTCGGCCGCGGCGAGCTGCTCGCCGGTCTCGAAGTTGAGGTTGACGAGGCCCTTGGCGTCAGTGGCGGCGTAGACCACGCCGTCGGCCACGGCGGGCGAGGCGAAGGTGGGCCCGATGGCGGCGTCCCAGGCGAGGTAGGTGTAGGGCAGCCGGTCGGGGACGCGGTCGGCGACGGCGCGGCCGGCGAGGGTGCGGCGGAACGCGGGCCAGGTCTCGGGCGCGTCCTCGGGCAGCCCGGCATCGCCCACCGGCTTGCCCGGCGGCGGCTGGAGGCGGTCGGGCAGGTTCTCCTGCAGCCAGTCGTAGAGCCCGTTGCCGTCACCCGATTCGCGGATGGCGAGCAGCCGGCGATCAGGGCCGATCAGGTAGGTGCAGGGCGTGGTGATGGCGGCGTCGTCGGGACGGAGCGTCAGGAACAGGCCGGGCCGCGGGAAGGTCGGCTCGTAGTACACCGGCACGCCGCCGCCCCACGGGAGGGTGCGCTCCTTGGCGGCGATGTCGAGGAGCACCTTGGCATCCTCACGGGCCTTGCCGCCGAAGGGCAGCACGGCGATGGCGCTGCACGGGTAGGCGGTGCTCAGCGCGGCCTTGCGGAGGGCGGCCAGCTCCTCCGTGAAGTAGAGCTTGAAGGCCTGGTGCCGCGGCGGGCGCGGCGCGGAGAAGTGCAGGATCAGCAGCCCGTCGGCGGGGAGCAGCGGCTCGAGGCTCGGGTCGCCATACGCCTTCGGCACGTAGGCATCGGACATCGGCGCGAGGGGGATGCGGCTGACGTCGGGGAGGAGGTCGCCGGGGGCCAGGTTGCGGGCGACGGCGGCGCCGGTGAGGAGGAGGAGGAGGACGAGGGTACGGCGGGTGGGCATGGCGCGGCTCCGGCAGGCGCAAGGGAACTCCTGCCGTTGGGTTCTGACGCCGGCGGCCGGGACCGGTTCCGGGTTCTCCCGGCGG
>JACPDV010000215.1 GCA_016183835.1 Armatimonadota bacterium | reverse complement strand
CCTAGCTGGCCGTGGACAGCTACGACTACCCCTCCGCCCAGCGCGTGCTGGAGCTGGCCATCGCCGGGGTCCGTGCGTTCGCCGCGGCACACCCCGATCGCGTGCAGACCACCAGCGAGGTGAACGTGCTCCTGCAGCGGCTCGGGGAGCTGCGCGCCGACATGCCGACGACCGAGATCGGCCGGGTGCAGCGGCAGCTCGACGACGCCGTGGCGCGCGAGGATTACGAGGCCGCCGTGGTGCTCCGCGACCGGCTCGAGCTGCTGGCCTCGGAGTCGCTGCCGTCGTTCTGGGATTAGGCCCCGTACCTGCGTAGGGGCGGGGTCTCCCCGCCCGTCTGGTGGCCGCCAGTCTGGCCGGGCGTGGTCGAGCGCGGCGGGCGGGGAGACCCCGCCCCTACGCAGGCCGGACGACCTCTCCGGCAGCCTGGTCAGCGCGGGCGGGTGCTCCAGTCGAAGCCGATCCGCGGATCGTCGAAGGCGATCCGCTCCTCGTCGGGATCCTCGGGCTGGTACACGCCGCTGCTGTGGTAGACGATCCACGCCGGCTCGCTCGAGAGCACCCGATAGCCGTGGGCCACGCCACGGGGGATGATCAGCAATACCGGATTGCTCTCGCCCATGCAGCAGACCTCGGTGAGGCCCTTGGTGGGCGATTCGTCGCGCAGATCGTGCGCACGCAGAACCAGGCATCGTCCTGTCGGTGGTGCCAGTGGAAGGCCTTGATCACTCCCGGGTACGACATCGTCAGCGTGGTCTGGGCCACACCGGCGAAGTCGTCGGCGATGTAGGGGTCGTCGAGCCGGAACAGCTCGGCGAGAATGCCGCGGTCATCGGCGAAGGTGCGGAGGCGCTTGAGCCACACGCCGTGGATGCGCCCGTGACGACAGTCACCCATTCGCCGTACCTCCTATCCCCCGGCAAGGGCCGCCACCAGGTCTGCAGTCTCCGCCACGGCCCGTTGGATGACCCCCAGCGCATGCTCGACCTCCCCTGCCGACACCACCAAAGGCGGCTCCAGCCGCATCACCGTCGGGTTGTTCAGCGTGTATGCCACCAACACCCGCTCTGAGGCCAGCTTCGCGATGGCCAGCCCCGCCACGTCTTCGTCCACGAACTCCACGCCAACCAGCAGACCGCGGCCGCGGATGTCCGCGATCAAGCCCGGGTATTGCTCCCGCAGCGAGCGGATCCCTTCCATCAGTTGCGCCCCGCGCTCGGCCGCCCGCCCGGCCAGGTCCTGCTCGACGATCGCTCGCACCGCCGCCAGGCCCGCCGCGCAAGCCAGCGGGTTGCCGCCCCACGTCGAGCTGTGAATCAGCGGGTTGGGCGCCATGCACTCCCACAGCTCCGCCGTGGCCACGAACGCGCCGAGCGGCATCACCCCGCCGCCCAGGGCCTTGGCCAGGGTCATCACGTCTGGCGCCACGCCGTCGTGGTCGCAGCCCCACAGATGCCCGGTGCGGCCGAAGCCCGTCTGCACTTCGTCGAAGATCAGCTTCGCGCCGGCCGCGTCGCAAGCCGCGCGGGCCGCGCGCAGGTACCCCTCGGGCGGCACCACCACGCCGGCCTCGCCCTGCACCGGCTCCAGGATCACCGCCGCCGTGTCGGCGTCCACCGCCGCGGCCAGGGCATCGGCATCGCCGTAGGGCACGTGCACCACGCCGGGAATCAGCGGGGCGAACGGCACGCGGTACTTCTCCCGCCCGGAGACCGACAGCGCGCCGAGCGTCTTGCCGTGGAACGCCTCCAACGTGGTGACAATCTTCGGCCGATCCTCGCTACGGCTGTGGTGGTGCAGCCGAACCAGCTTGAGCGCGCCCTCGACCGCCTCGGCGCCGCTGTTGCAGAAGAAGCTGTACTGCAGGTCGCCCGGTGTGATCTCGGCCAGGAGCGCGGCCAGCTCGGCCTGCGGCTGGTTGTACATCAGGCGCGACGACATCGGCATGCGCTTGAGCTGCGCCCGCACCGCATCGGCCACCACCCGCGGGTTGTGCCCCAGGGCGTAGACCCCGAACCCGCCCAGGAAGTCCAGGTAGGCGTTGCCCTCGTGGTCGTAGACCCAGCAGCCCTCGGCCCGCTCCTCGATCACCCCGAAGCCCATGAAGTCCATGAGCCGGGAGAGGCCGGGATTGACGTGCTGCTCGTAGGCCGCCACCACGCGACGAAGCCGCTCCGCGCTGCTCTCCATGCGTGCTCCCAGTCGCTCTGAACCGCGCTGCCGTCCGCGACCCACTCGTCATTGCGAGGAGGTCTGCCGACAAAGCAATCGCGTCAACCCGCCACCTCACGGCCCGTCCGCCCATCCGTCGCCGCCGGCCAACGAGACTGCTTCGTCGGCGGACCTCCTCGCAATGACAGCGGGCGTCAGGACCAGAACGTCGTCATCAGGCGTACCACCGTCTGAGGCATTCCATGCTCCGCCGCGCGATCTCCGGCCCGCCCAGCTCGAACTTGAACACCTCGACCGAGACCCAGCCCCGGTACCCGATCTCCTTCAGCGCCGCGGCGATGGGGGCGTGGTCGGTGTTGCCCATCCCGGGGCCCAGCAGATCGGCGTCGTTGGCGTGGAAGTGCCGCACGTGCGGCGCGCAGCGGCGGATCACGTCGGGGATCGGCTCCGTCTCGCCGGCGCACATCGCCTTCACGTCCAGGATCATCTGGAAGCTCGGGAGGTCCACCTCTTCCACCAGCCGCATCGCCTCGGCGCCCGTGGTGATGAACTCGTTCTCCGGCGGCCCGAGCGGCTCGAAGCAGAACGTCACCCCGCGCTCGCCGGCGGCGCCGGCCACCACCTTCATCGACTCCACCAGGCGTGCCCAGGAGGCTTCGTAGGTGTCGATAACCTGCCGCTGCTTGGGCGAGCCGGCGACCAGGATGGTCCCGCCGATGTCGGCGCAGAAGTGCACCAGCTCGACGAGATAGTCGCGCGTGCGGAGGCGGAGCGCGTCGTCCGGCGTGGTCATGTGCAGTCCGGCCGGCTTGACCAGCAGCCAGTGGATGCCGACGATCTCGACTCCGTGGTACGCGGCGGTGCGACGGAGCTGCTTGCGGAAGCCGGCGTCCAGTTCGGTGACTTGTTCGGCGAAGAGGAACGGCGCCACCTCGACCCCTTCGTAACCGATCTCCGCGGCGGTGCGGCAGACCTCCTCGAAGGGCGTCTCGCCGAACATCTCGTGGCAGATCGAGAACCGCATCAGGCCGCCTCCTCCGACTGCACGACTTCGTCGATCAGGTATGTCGGCCGCCCGCCCGCCTCGTGGTAGGTGCGCATCAGCACTTCGGCGAGCACCCCCAGCCCGAGCAGGTTGGCGCCGGTGCCGAGCAGGATCAGCGCCGCCAGGAGCCACGCCGACCCGCCGCCCAGCAGGCCCACCAGCACCGCGAAAAGAGCGACGCCCCCGGCGCACAGCGCCCACTTGCCGAAGGCGTGGATCGGCCGGTTCCAGTAGGCGAGGATGAACTTCAGCAGCACCATATCGCAGATCACTTTGGTGGTGCGGCCGATGCCGTACTTGCTGGTGCCGAGGGTGCGCGGGTGGTGCTGGACCGGGATCTCGGTGACGCGGGCCCCGCAGGCGGAGGCGAGCGCCGGGATGAAGCGATGGAGCTGGCCGTAGAGCCGCACGTGCCGGAGCACTTCGCGCCGGTAGGCCTTGAGGCAGCAGCCGGTGTCGTGCAGATCCTGCCCCGAGATGCTCTGCAGCAGGCGGTTGGCGATCCGCGAGGGCAATTTGCGGACTTCGTCGTCCGCCCGGTCGACGCGCCAGCCACTGACGATGTCGTAGCCCTCGTCGAGCCTGGCGAGGAGTCTGGGGAAATCGGCCGGGTCGTTCTGCAGGTCGCCGTCGAGGGCCAGGACCACCTCGCCACGGGCATGGTCGAAGCCGGCCTGCATGGCGGGTGTCTGGCCGAGGTTGCGGCGGAAAAGGAGCGCGAGGACGTGCGGGTCGTCCGCGGCGATGGCGCGGAGCTGCTCGCGCGAGCCGTCGCTGGAGCCGTCGTCGACCAGAATGATCTCGTAGGCTCGGCCGAGGGGCTCGAGGGCGGCGGTAAGCTGGCGGTGAAGCTCGGGCAGGCACTCCACCTCGTTGTAGATCGGGATCACCACGGAGAGTTCGACGGGGGAGGACATCGGCTGGCGTCACCGTTGGGCCGGCGCATTGTAGCACGGGCGGGGTGGCCGGGCAAACGGGGCGGGGAGGAGACCGCGCCGCGAGCGCCAACGGCCGAGTGCGGACGGAGGC
>JACPDV010000166.1 GCA_016183835.1 Armatimonadota bacterium | reverse complement strand
TCAGCTTCTGGAAGCCGTCCCGTATGACAGCGGCGATAAGCTGCCGCCGAGCGGCCAGGAACTCTTCGTACGGCAGGTCGACCCACCCGTCCGGGAGGGCATGCCAGTATGCCATGTCCGCCAGATTCTGAGCTGCAAGCCGCGCTGCGTACCTTGGCAGGTAGTCCGCCGGGGGCTCGTCTGATATGGCGAGGTTGTCGGCCCACTCGACCAGCGCGAAGTTGGCGATCTGGTTGGTCTCGCGGACCTCTTTGATGTTGCGTGTCGCCAAGTAGCCGCGCGGGAACAGGTGGTGGCGCTCGATGGACGACTTGGTGCTCTGCACCGTCGGATCCAGCAGGTCCGCGACCCTCAGGTTCGAGAACAGCACCTTGGCGTCCAGTAGTACCAAGGCCGCGTAGTAGGCGAACAGCGGGGGCGTGCTGCCCGAAGAGGTCGCTAGGTTGCCCGGCAGCGTGATGGTCCAGTAGTCGTGTGGTAGGGTCTGGGCGATGATCTCGTCCAGCACCTGCACGAAGGAGTCCGCATCGCCAGTGCTCCGCAGCCTGGCCAGGTCTTGCTCCATCGTGCCCTCGGCATTCCCGCTGTAGCGGCTGGTGAGCGTTGTCATGAAGAACCAACGGGCCATCACGCACCGCAGACGGAACGGCTCAACCCCGTAGTGCCGCCTCCCGATGAGGAAGAGAGCGTAGGAGTACAGGAGCCCAAGCTTCGAGGTGATCATGTTGGCCCGGCGGAAGCCTGCCGTGTTGACGGCTTTGAGGAACTCATGCCAGGTCTGTAGGTCGAGCACCTCGCTCTGAGCTGCGCGCAACACCTCGAACTGCTCGTCTCTTCGCGTGTCGCTGAACTCGCCGGTCTCCAGATCCTTGCCACGAAGCAGCGAGTAGACGTACTCGAGCCGTGCCCGTCGGAAACCGCGCGCCACGCTGACCCGAAGTAGTTGGTCGGGGTCAGGCTGGACGAAGTGGTTGTAGGGTGACGGCGTACCAGCCGTCGGCTGGCGCGCAGCGCGGCAGAATGCCTCCAGCGCCGCCCGGCCCTCGTCCCAGTGGACTGACATCAGCGTAAGGATGAAGTCCGCCTGGTTGAGCCGGACGCCCTCGCTGTTGATCCGCACGAAGATGTCTGAGACTTGCTCCTCCGGTACGGTGGACGCGATCTCCAGCGCTGTGAACGGGTACTTCTGGAGATCGAACAAGCGGTCAAGGTTGTGGGCGATCTGCTCCTCAGCCTCATCGCTCAACTCCGCTCGGGACTTGGCCCGGTTGAGGAACTCCTTGACGATGCTGTAGCTTGCTTTGCCAGTCGCCCACAGCGTCGAGATGTTGGGGATCCAGTCCGGGTCGCGCCGGATCGCGGCGTCGGCGACGTCGAACCGGCCGTCGCGCGGCCGGAAGGCGATCTCGATGGTCCGCTGCCGGTAGTCCTGGTCCAGCACGCTGCGGCCGCGCAGGACCGCGTAGAGCGATGTAAGCCGCTGCTGCCCGTCGACGATGAGGCGTGATGGGACCGGGTGGCCCTTTGGGTCGGTACCGATCTGTTTGGTCCGTTGGCCGTGCGCGTTCTCCCAGAACAGCAGGTACCCAACTGGGAAGCCCCGGTACATCGAGTCGAAGAGGTCGCGGACCTTGGCGTTCGACCAGACGAACGGACGCTGTATGTCCGGCAGTCCGATGTCCCCGATCTCGATGTAGTTGAGCAGCGCCGAAAGGTCGTAGTCCACCTTCTTGAAGCACGTCTTGGTGTCGCTCATACGCACCCTCCAGAACGGCCGGAGCCCCGTTGCCACTTGTTGACGCGGACAGCCGCCAGCGTTCAACGGCTCTTGGCTCTGTCCTCCCGTCTCTGCGCTGGAGATCGGCGGGCCGTCACACGCGTCTGCGCTTCAGCAAGTGCGGCACCCAGCGGCCGTGGGCAGGATGCCGGTGCCACCGCCTGACCGATCCGGATCATGGGCAGGATGCCCTTGCCACTTCCGCGAATCCCAACCCCGTCCCGGAGCCCCCCATGCCGCGCCGCCTCATCCTCCCCCTCGCCCTGCTCCTCTGCACCGCCGCCGCCCGCGCCGCGGACCTGCCCTTCCTGCATCCCCTCTTCGCCGACCACATGGTCCTCCAGCGCGACGTGTCCGCACCCGTCTGGGGCTGGACCACTCCGGGCGCGGAGGTCAAGGTCAGCCTTGCCGGGCAGACCGTCGCCGCCACCGCCGACGACAAGGGGCGGTGGTTCGCCCGGCTGGCCCCGCTCCCCGCCGGCGGGCCGTACTGGATGACCGTCAACGGGCCGCAGGTCAGGTTCCTCGAAGACGTGCTCGTGGGCGACGTGTGGCTCTGCTCGGGGCAGTCCAACATGGAGATGGGCATCGGCGCCATCGGTGCCCCGCAGGACATCGCCGCCGCCGCGAACCCCAAGCTCCGGCTGTTCATGGCCGACCACCGCGTGGCCGGAGAGCCCCAGCCCCTTGTCGGCGGCACCTGGAAGCCCTGCAACCCGCAGTCGGTGACAGAAGGCGGGTGGGCCGGGTTCAGCGCCGTGGGTTACTTCTTCGGGCGGCACGTGCAGCAGGCGCTCGACATCCCTGTCGGGCTGATCCAGACGTGCTGGGGCGGCACGGTGGCGGAGGCGTGGGTCAGTGGCGAGGCCCTCCGCACCATGCCCGA
This sequence comes from Armatimonadota bacterium, assembly GCA_016183835.1. Taxonomy (GTDB): domain Bacteria; phylum Armatimonadota; class UBA10988; order UBA10988; family UBA10988; genus JACPDV01. Next base: position 21,299 of record JACPDV010000166.1, on the reverse strand, counting down.
TTTCGCCGGCACCGTGGACGGGTTCCGGGCGCAACTGCGTAGCCCGGACACCTTCGAGGCGCAGATGGCCGAGTACTGGAAGCAGCACGACCCAGGCACCAGCGCCAGCCCGGCGTGGAGCGACCCGGCGTTCGACGATGTCGCCTGGAAGACGATGCCGCTGCCCAATGCGTGGGAGAACGCGGGGCTGCCCGGGTTCGAAGGGCTGGTGTGGTTTCGCAAGAGTGTGGACTTGCCCGCCGACTGGGCGGGGCAGGACCTGGTGCTGCACCTGGGTCCTGTCGACGACCGCGACACCACCTACTTCAACGGCACGCCGGTGGGCGGGCTGGACGAGTGGAACCTGCCGCGCGACTACCGCGTGCCGGGGAGCCTGGTCAAGGCCGGGCGGAACGTGATCGCCGTGCGCGTGCTCGATACCGGCGGCGCGGGCGGGCTGTACGGCCAGGCGGGCGATCTGCGGCTCGAGCGGCCGGGGCAGGCGGCCCTGGCGCTGGCCGGCGACTGGCGCTACCGCGACAGCACGCCGATGAGCGGCCTGCCCGGCCCGCCGCAGCGGTTCGGCAACGACCCCAATCTGGTCACCGTGCTGTACAACGGGATGGTCGCCCCGCTGGTGCCGTTCGGCGTGCGTGGCGCCATCTGGTATCAGGGCGAGTCGAACGCGGCGCGGCCGAAGCAGTATCGCACGCTGCTCCCGACGCTGATCCGTGATTGGCGGAGCCGGTTCGGGGTGGGGGAGTTCCCGTTCCTGATCGTGCAGCTCGCCAACTTCATGGCGGTCCGGCCGGAGCCCGCAGTTCCCCACCACGCAGGTGATGGAGAAGGTCGGCATCGCGCTGGCCATCGACATCGGCGACGCGGGCGACGTGCACCCCAGGAACAAGCAGGAAGTGGGCCGCCGGCTGGGTCTGGCCGCGGAGGCTGTTGCCTACGGCCGGGAGGTGGAGTGCTCCGGGCCGGTCTGCCGAGGCATGAAGGTGGAGGGCGGCAGTGTGCGGCTGCGGTTCGACCACGCGGGCGGCGGGCTGGCGGTGCGCGGGGACAAACTGCAAGGCTTCGCGGTCTGTGGCGCCGACCGGAAGTGGGTCTGGGCCGAGGCGCGGGTGGATGGCGACTGTGTGGTGGCATCGTCGCCGCAGGTGCTGGCGCCGGTGGCGGTGCGCTATGGCTGGGCGGACAACCCCATTGCGAACTTGTATAACCGGGCCGGGCTGCCGGCGGTGCCGTTCCGCACGGACGGGCCGGAGTAGGCCGCAGGCAGGGCGAAGTCAAAGTCCCGCCGGTCCCATGCCGTATGCACGCCCTCCTTGCCAAGGAGGGGGCAGGGGGAGGTCCAACACCAGCAAGGCGGGACGGGACCTCACCCCAGCCCTCTTCTTGGCAAGGAGAAGGGGCCGGATCGCGCTCCCGAGTTTGACTTTGAGTTCGCCCTGGGTCGCAGGACGACGCGTTGCCCCGGGCGGCTCGCATCGGCTATAATGACCTCGGAGAGGGCCGATGCCCGCCACTGAGGTGCCGCTGTTTCCTTTGGAGCTTGTTCTGTTTCCGGGGATGCTCTTCCCGTTGCAGATTTTCGAGCCTCGCTACCTGGAAATGCTGCAAGAGTGTCTGCGGGGCGATAAGCGATTCGGCGTGTTGCTGGTTACCCCGGAGCTGGGTGACCATCCGGCGCGCGTGGGCACGATGGCGTTGATCCGGGAGTGCCAGGAGATTCAGGACGGGCGCTACATGCTCCTGGTGACCGGCGAGGAGCGCGTGCGGGTGATCGAGTTCGTACCGCGCGGCGAGCGGCTGTTCGGCCGGGTGGAGACGGTCGAGGACGAGCCGTTCGACGCGGCGGCACATGCGGAGATCCTGCGCGAGGCGACGCACTACACGCTCGAGCAGGTGCGGCTGATCCGGGCGGCGCTGGGGCGCAGCCAACTCACCGAGGAGGTGCCCGACGATCCCGTGGCGCTCTCGTTCCTGCTGGCCGGGATGGCCGATCTCACGCTGGTCGAGAAGCAGCAGATGCTGGAGAGCACGGACACCGGCGAGCGGCTGAACGTGGTGTGCGCGGCGCTGCGGGTGCAGATCGGCAAGCTGCGGCGGCGGATGGAGGTGCACGAGACGGTGGAGCGGGTGCGGGGCGGGAACGGGCGGCTGGGCAACGAGCATCTCAGCCGAAGCGTGCTGGAGCAGTTCGGCGAGTAGGGTGCCGCGGGCACGGAGAGGCTGCGGGATGTCCGGCGTGACGCCGATGGGCTGGGGCATCGTGGGGGCCGGCGGAGTGGCCCGGCGGCGGATGCTGCCGGCGATGCGCGGGCTGCCGGAGGTCTATCCGGCGGCGTTGATGGTGCGCGACCGGGCGCGCGCCGAGGCCCTGGCCGAGGAGTTCGGCGCCGCGGCGGCGTATGATTCCGTGGCGGAGCTGGTGGCCGATCCGGCGGTGGAGGCGGTCTACGTGGCCAGCCCGCCGGACGTGCACCCCGAGCACGTGGCGCTGGCGGCGGCGGCGGGCAAGCCGGTGCTGGTCGAGAAGCCGATGGCGCTGTCGAGCGCCGCGGGCGAGGCGATGGCGGCGGCGGCCGCCGCGGCGGGGGTCCGGCTGGCAGTGTGCTTCCCCTTGCGCCACACGCCGGCGGCGCAGCACTTGCGGGGGTGGTTGTCAGACGGCGATCTCGGTCCGTTGACTTATCTGCGGGCGCAATTGGCGAAGTGGTATCCGTTGCATGAGCAGGACTGGCGCGCCCAGCCGGGAAGATCCGGAGGCGGGGCCGTCATGGATCTAGGCAGCCATCTGTTGGATCTGGCGGCCTACCTCGGCGGGCGGGTGACGGGCGTGCGCGCGGTCACGGCGCGGCGCGTGTGGGCCACGCCGGTGGAAGACACGGCGGTGGTTGGTGTGGTGTTCGAGAGCGGCGCGCTGGGCACGCTGGAGGTGTCGTTCGCGGCGCAGCCGGGCGGCCAGGCGGTGGAGGTGTACGGCACGCAGGGGTCGGCGTGGGTCGAGGATGTGAGGAACGGTCAGACGCTGCGGCGGAGCGTGGCGGGTGGCACCGAGGAGGTGCCGCTGCCGTCGGTCGACGTGTACGCCGCGGAGCTGCTCGATTTTACCGTCGCCCTGCGCGAGGAGCGGCCGGCGGCGACCACGGAGGCCGACGGGCTGGCCAATCTGGCCTGCCTGGAAGCGGTCTACCGGGCCGCCGCCACGGGCGAAGCGGTTAGCGTGCCATAGGGTCGGATAGGGCGCCGCCGGATGCGGATTACGCTGCTGACGGATTTCGGGGACAGCGACGGCTTCGTGGCCGCGATGAAGGGCGTCATCGCGTCTCGGGCACCCGAGGCGGTGGTGGTGGACCTGGCCCACCACGTGCTGCCCGGCGACGTCCGGCACGCCGGCCACGTGCTGCACACCACGGCGCCCTTTTTCCCCTCGGGCACCTGCCACGTCGTGGTGGTGGATCCCGGCGTGGGCACCGCTCGCCGCGCCGTGGCCGTGGCCGTGGGCGAGCAGCTCTACGTCGCGCCCGACAACGGCGTGCTCACCGACGTGCTCCAGGCCGCCGCCGGCCGCGTGGTGGGGGTCGAGTTGACCAACCCCGCCTTCTGGCAGCACCCGGTCTCCACGACCTTCCATGGCCGCGACATCTTCGCTCCGGTGGCGGCGTACATGACGCTCGGCATCCCCATCACCGCGCTGGGCAAGCCGGTGGACCCCGCCACGCTGGTGCGGCTCCAGCCGGCGCGGCTCGAGGTCGGGCCCGACGCGATCCACGGCGAGGTGACCTACCTCGACATCTTCGGCAACGCCGTGACCAACCTCTCCCGCCACTTGATCGCCGAGCTGGCCGGCGGCGACCGCGCCGTGGAGGTGGTGGTCGATGACACGGTCATCGGCGGCGTGCAGACCACCTACGGCAGCGTGGAGGCGGGCCGGCCGGTGGCGCTGATCGGGAGCTGCGGCCGGCTCGAAGTGGCGGTCAACGGCGGCTCAGCGGCGGGCCAGCTTCACCTCGCGCTGGGCTCGCCCGTGACGGTGCGGGCGGTGTAGCCGCCGGCGACACTTCGAACGCGCCCAGCTCGGCATCCTCGTACGCCAGCGGCAGCCCCAGCTCGCCGGCCAGCCAGGACTTCGCCCAGTCCCACGAGCCGGGCAGCAGCATGTCCTTGTGCACCACCACGTAGCGCACGCCCACCTGGCGCAACGACGCCAGCCCGGGCGCGCCGGCCCCGATCCGCACCGCCGGCGTGACCTGCTCCGCCCGCAAGCCATGCTGCGCCGGATGCGCCTCGTCGCCCGCGCCCAGCCCCAGCAGGCCGAGCAGCGGGTTCGAGCGCAGGTACCGCACCGCGCTGGGCGGATAGCGCGACAACGTCGCGTACAGCAGCTTCTTCCGGTGCACCGTCTGGTAGTACGATGCCGCGCGATAGTCCAGGTCCACCGGCGCCTCCAGCACCGCGTAGTCGCCCGGGTCGCGGCCGAGCTGCTCGTAGAACGGGTCGGCCGCCATCGAGACGAGGGGCAAGGGGACCACGACGAACTCGCCGAGCACGGCCAGCGCCGCCACCGGGACCGCCCACGGCCGGCCCACCCGGACGCGCGCCAAGCCGAACGCCGCCAGGACCGCCACCGCCAACAGGCCCACCACGGCGAATCGCGCGGGCGCGCGGAACGGCCGGAGCAGCGGCAGCACCGTGGGCAGCCAGTCGAAGGGCAGTCGCACCTCCGTGCTGCCGTGACACAGCCAGCGCGGGCTGGCCACCCCGTCGCGCGCCACGTCGAACAGCGGCGCGGCGGTGAGCGGCGGCCGGAAGGCGCTGCCGGGCGGCCCGCCCAGGAGGACCAACGCGGCCGGCGGTGCGCCCCTGATCCCGCCGATCCAGAGCTGCGGCCCGCATGCCAGGACCAGCCCCGCCGTCGCCGCCGCGGCCCACGGCCGGCTCGCCCGCTCGGCCCGCCGCCAGCCCAGCCAGGCCAGCAGGAGCACGGTCAGCCCGGGCGTCACCACCCACTCCACGCCGCGCCAGCGCACCACCTGCCGCGTCACGGGGTGGAGGGGGCTCGGCTTGACGAAGTCGAGCAGGTCGGCCTTGTAGTGGCTCACCTCGAAGCGCGGGGCCGCGGCGAACCGGCTCTGGCTCTGCTCCCGGAGCATCGGCACCAGCAGCGGCGAGAGGAGCACGGCGCCGAGCACCGGCGCCAGCCCGGCCAGCAGCAGCCGCCGCGGCAGGTGCGTCCGCTCCTCGGCCGGCGCGGCCAGGTGGGCGCCGACCGGGATCAGCGCCGCGATGACCAGCCCGAAGACGAGGTCATACCAGTCGCACAGCCCGCCCAGCGCGTAGCACAGCCCGCCCCACAGGGCGTAGCGGGCCTTGCCCGTCACCACCGCGGCGTACACGGCCAGTGCGAGCAGCGGCAGGAACTGCGCCGAGAACAGGTTCGGGTGCTCCAGACTCCGCGCCACCAGGAAGGGCGAGAAGGCGAAGGCCAGCCCGGCCACCCACGCCGCGCGCCGGTCGCGCACGACCGCCGCGGCCAGGAAGTAGAGCGAGCCGGCGCAGGCCACGAAGGTGGCCAGGTAGATCAGGTTGTACGTCACGGTGAGCGAGCACACCGCCAGCAGCGGCAGGGCCAGCGCGCAGTTGAACCAGTGCATGGTGTGGTGGAGCACGGACACGCGCTCCGGCCAGAAGAGGCGGTCGGTGGAGAGCGGCGAGACGCCCTGCCGCACGCACTCCGCGAAGCGCTGCAGGTTGCCGAGGAAGACGCAGGCGTCGTCCAGCCCGCGCCCGGCGCGGTGGGTGGTGAAGTGGGCCGCCAGCGGCCAGGTGAGCAGCACCGCCATCAGAGCGTAGGCCGCCAGCGCGAGGAGCAGCCGCCGCCGGGCGAAGGCGAAGTCGGGCGCCGGCAGAGGCGCGGCATCCGGCCGGCGCAGCGGCTCCGGCGGCGGGCCGGTGGCGGGCGCGCGGACCACCAGCGTGCCGGCGAGCTGATCGTGAGCCGAGGTAGGCCGGCAGCGCCGCCAGGAACCAGCCCACCGCCCGGAGGAGCACGTGCCGGGCGCCGAGCCGGGCGCCGTCCACGGTGACCACGCGCAGGCCGAGCAGCCGCTGCCCCGGCGTGGCGCCCGAGGCCCAGCCGAACAGCAGGTAGAGCCAGCCGGGGAGCACGCTCCAGGGCTTGACGGCGGGCAGCGGCGGGTCCGCCGCCGGGCAGTACGCGCAGATCAGGGCGATCGCCACGGCCCACCCGGCCAGCAGGATGGCCGCGTCGGTCACGGACGCCGCCAGCCGCCGTCCGGGCGAGGCCAGAGTCATGGTGTCAGGCGTCCGGGAAGAGCCCCATCAGCGCGTCGGCGAACTGCTTCATGCTCAGGGGGTTTGGGTGGTTGATGGCGTTGAGGAGCAGCGTGGTGTAGGGGATGCCCTGCCGCCATAGACGGCCCCAGCGCGCCGCCGCGTCGGCGATGGGGACCTGATGCGCCCGGCCCCAGGCCCGCAGTGCCTTGACGTAAGGGCGCGGATCGTCGTCGCAGTCGCGCTCGCTCTTCAGCCCCATCCAGTCGGGCCGCACATAGTGTGGCGTGAGCACGATCCACTCGGCGCCGATGGCCTGGAAGTCCGCCAGCAGCTTGCTGTAGCGCTCCTCGGTCTGCTGCGCGTTCATCCACGCGTCGTTGACGAACTCCGAGACGATCAGGTCGGGCTTGCGGTCGAGCAGCTTCTCCTGGTAGTTGAACGCGCTGCCGGGCGGCTCGGCGAGGAAGCTGCTCGTGTTGCGCCCGCCCCAGCCGAAGTGGATCAGCTCGATCTTGGCCTTCGGAAAGCGCTCCTGGAGCCGCGTCACGAACTGGCTCTGCCAGCGGTCCGGGTCGGCCACAAAACCGCCCGCGGTGACGCTGTCGCCCCAGGCGATGATCCGCAGCGGCTCGCCCGAGCGCAGCCTGGCGACGGTCTTGGGGAGCAGTTGCTCGGCGAGGCTCGGCTGCGGTCCGGGCGGGTCGGGGAAGGCGGTCTCGAGGATGGGCAGCAGGTTGTCGACGCTGAGCTGGGGCGTGCGGCCGGGCACCCAGACGTTGACCAACGGCAGCTCGCCGGCCTCCAGCGTGGGCGCCGCCGGCGTGCTGTTGTGCGGCACGCCCTCCTTCAGGTGCACCGCCCCGTCGGCGGTGACCACCACCCGGTCGAGCCGGTTCAGCCCGTGCCGGTAGTCGGCGTAGATCTTTGACTCGCCGGTCAGCGGGCTGCCCTCGATCCGCCCGAAGGTGCCCCACTCGAGATCGATGTCGAAGTCCTTGCCCTTCTGCAAGACCGGCCCGTCGCCCGGCGCCGACTTGAGCCGCAGGCTCTCCGGCACGAGCAGGAAGCGCGCCGTGCACTCGAAGCACTCGAGGCCCTTCAGCCGTGCGCCCTTCGCCCAGCCGCCGACGTTGGGGTTGTACATGGGCAGGTTGCCGTGCAGCTCGTCGCGCACCTCGCGCATCACGGCCGGCGTCACCTGCAGGTCGGCCGCCCGCACGTCCACCGGCTTGCCGTCGAGCATCACCTGACCGGCGGTCACGTGGAGCGTCCACTCGCCGCTGACCTCCACGCGCGGCGGCTCGGCGGCGGACAGCACGCTCAGGAGGCAGGGGATGGCGGTCAGGGAGGCGGACAGCTTCACGGCTTCTTCTCCGAGGGTCTGAGCTTACGGCTCCAGCGCCTTGCCCGTCAAGCCGGCGCGGTCTGCCGCCGGGCTGCGGTAGAACACCCCGGCGTAGGGGTAGCGGTCCTCAACCGCGGCCAGCCAGAACCGCACCGCCTGCCACAACTCCTCCGGCGTGCGGCCCGCCACTTCGAGCACGTCGCCCTCCGCGTGGACCCGGCGCGGCCGTGGCAGGCTCGGGTAGACGCCCAGCACCACCCGCCGCCCGGTCGCCGACTCCACCGGCGCGGCCTGCGGGTCCTGCCCGCCACCCGCGACCACCGCGCGGCCGATGAAGTCGCACACCATCTGCCCCGCCGGGAGCAGCGCCGGATCGGCGGCCACCACAGCGGCCGAGGTCAGCGGGAAGCGCTCGGCCGCCGGCCGAGTGTCGTCAAAGGTCAGCGAGCGGTAGGTGACCACCACCGTGTCGTCGCCGGTCAGGCCGACGGTGACGGGGGCGGGCTCGCGAACGGCCGTGACTTGCCCATTCACGGCGATGGAGACCACCTCCAAGTCCGGCCGCGGCGCCGCCGCCAGCGCGGTCAGGCCGCGCCACCCGCGCAGCCGGGCCGTGACGTGCGTACTGTCGGCGCTTACGGTCGCCGCGCCCCGGCCGCCCGATGCCACGCCCAGCCGCGCCTCGTACACGGCCGCCTCGCGCGAGGGCAGGCTCACCGCAAACCGCGTTGCCCGCTCGCCCACCGTCTGCTGTAGCTCCGCACCGTCGCGCGGCGTGAAGAGCAGGTCTCGGGCGTCCGAGAGATACGCGTTCTCGACCGCCACCTCGCCCGCGACCGTCGCGGCGGTCTTGTTCCCCAGCCCGGTGGCGCTCGTCAGCTCGCGACCGTACCGGCTGCGGTCGAGGTCCGGCAGGCCCGCCACCGCCGGCACCGGCTCCCAGCCGCGCTGCACCAGGTCGGCGAGCACCTGCGTCCACTGCACCACCTTCGGCGAGCCGAGCGCCATCCGGGGCGTGGGCAGGATCCCCAGGCGCAGGCTCTCGAGGATCGCGTAGTCGCCCACGCCGCGGTACGCCCGGCGCATCTCGTCGGGGGTCATCGCCTGCCAGTCGATCAGGTCCTCGAGCAGCCAGTCCTCCCACCAGACGATGGTCTTGTGCCCGGCGAACCAGCGCAGGTCCTCGGGCGGGCGCCCGCCGTGCCGGCCCCAGGGCGTGCCCTCCACCATCAGCACGTCGCTGCGAAACGGCGTCAGGTAGCTGGGGAAAGAGGTCGGGTTGCTGGCCACCGCGGCAATCCGGTCGCCCTTGCGGAGCTGGTGACCGAAGTCCATCAGCTCGGCGATGCCCACGCCCTCGTCCACGTAGACCCCGTCCTCGTCCCAGGCACGGCCGTGCGGGTAGCCCGCCGCCGCGGCGTTTTGCCACCGCGCGCCGCCCTCGGCCGTGTCGAACGCCCAGCCGCCGATCTCGTTCTCGGCCCAGACGCGCTCCATGTCCTCGCGCAGCACGCTCGCGTAGGGCTCGGCGCCGGGGAAGACGCGCAGCTCGTTGTCGTGGCCGGTACACCAGGGCGTGTCGAAGTAGTTCTTGGTCTGCGGATCGGTGGTCAGGGCCGCCGGGTACCGCTCGCGGGCCAGCCGCTCCTCGCACCACACGCCGCTCGGCGTGTAGCAGAGCATCGCCACGTCGGTGCGCCGGCCGTTGAGGAACTGCCTGGCCCGGTTGCGGCGGTACTCCGCGGCCGACACCCGCCGGTCGGCGCTGAACGGCCGCGCCGGCTGGTATTGCGCCAGGTCGTCGTGGACGTACAGGTCGCCGGTGCGGATGAACGGGGCGTAGCACCAGTCCCAACCGCAGCGCAGGCGGCGGCAGTTCTCCGGGTCCGGGCGCGAGGTCCAAGCGCCGTAGGTGGCGCCGCTCCCGTTGACCCGCGCGTCGACGCCCGGCGCCGGAACGAACCAAGCGGGGTGGTCGCGGTAGTAGCGGTCCAAGGCGTGTCGAAAGCCGAACTCGCCCGGGATGGCCGCCAGGTCCCAGGTCAGCGTCTCTGTCTTCCCCGGAATCCTCGCTGCACTCTCTGTCCTATCCGGAAATATTGTGCCTTTGGTAAAACAAAAGCAGGCACAACTCTTAAACAGGCGTCGGGCGGCCAGGAGAGCATCACGCCGCCGGCGGGAGTCCAGGCACAGACGAGCGGGAAGACACCGCGCGAGCCGGCGGCTTCGGACCGGGTCCCGCCGGGGGTCTCGTTGCGCCCGTCCCAGACAGTCAGCGGCGCTTCCGCGGACACTTCGGCGGCGAGGGCGGGTTCCAGCCAGGCGGGGTCGGGGCTACGGTTGGCGAGGGTCACGAGGAGCTGCGCGCCGGTGGCCGCCACCGACACCTCTAGCCGAGCGCCGGGCGCTGTGGGGAGCGTGACGGCGGACTTCGCGCGGCCGTCGTGGAGGGTGAAGCGGAGGCCCATGCACCGCGCGCCGGCAGCGCCGGGTGCAGTGACGGCGATGGTGCCGTCCGGGTGCGGGGGGAGGCGTAAGGGGGCGGGCTGGGCGAGGGCCAGGGAGCAGCACAGTATGGAGGCGATGAGCACGGCCCATCCGGTCCCCTCGCCCCCCGGGAGAGGGCTAGGGTGAGGGCCGCCGGGAAGAGGCTGCCTCACAATCCTATCCCCGTAGGCCCTCACCCCCGCCCTCTCCCGGGGGGAGAGGGGGCCGGAGTCGCGCTGGCGGAGTAGCGTCTTCATCACTCCACCTCCTCCGGATACCGCGCCCACGTCTCCCTCCCGTCGGCGGTCACCACGCGCACCCGCACGCGGATCGCCCCGCCTGGCGGCACCACCTTGGCCGACCAGGTGCGCGTGCCCGGCGGCGGCTTGGTCGCGATCAGTGGCGCGCCGATGCGCGGCTGCTCCGGTCCGTAGGGCATCAGGAAGGCGTCGAACACCTCGACGCTCCGCAGGTCCTGGTCGGCCTCTACGCGGCAGGTCAGGTCGCCCTTCACGAGCCGCAGCGAGGCGTCGTCGTAGATCCCGTCGCCCGGCGCGAAGTAGCTCCCCACATTCACCACCAATCGGGTCATCGAAGGCGTGGTGCGGAGGCGGAGCAGGAGCGGCGTCCACAGGTCGGGCTTCGAGCCCGGCAGCCAGGCCGGGTCGAGGAAGACGGGGAACAGCTCGTTGCCCCGCGCCACGCGGCCGTAGACGCGCTGGTCGAAGGGCGGGTCGAGCTGCACACCGTCGTCGCGCTCGGCGCGGACGAAGGTCAGCCAGGTGCCCGCCTCGGCGCGCAGCCAGACGGTGAGGAGGTAGTCCCGCTCGGGCTGCACGCTCGCGCTCTGCGTGAAGTAGCCCGACATGCTGCCGGTGCGGTTGACGACGCGCATCGCGCGCTGTCCGTCGTGCGCGGTGCCGGAGACGGTGACCTCGAAGTTGTCGGGGGTGGCGGTGCCCCAGCGCCAGCCGGCGGGCTGCCCGGCGGCGACGTCCTCAAACCCGCCGTTGGCGAGCAGGTTCGGACCCTCCTCGACGGGCGGGTCGAAGTGCACCGTGACGACGGCGAAAGCCGGGGGGATGAGTACGGCGAGCAGGGCTGCGCGGAGCCACATCGGCGCTCTCCGGTCCGTGGATTTCGCGCGAGCGCATGGCTCCCTCCCGCGTGCGCCACTGGTAGGGGCGACCGGCAGGTCGCCCGCGTCCGCGACACACGCCGGTAGGCCGGACGGGCGACCTGCCGGTCGCCGCTACCGGTGGCCTCGTCTGCGTGACCACAATGGTAGAATGGTCCCCGAAACGAGGTGCCCCATGAGCGACGACGCCGGGCTGAGCATCGGCCAGGAGGTGACCCTGACCGTCGACAGCCTGGCCTTCGGCGGCGAGGGCGTCGGCCGGTCCGGCGGGATGGCCGTGTTTATCCCCTTCGTCTGTCCCGGCGAGACCGTGCAGGCGCGGGTCACCGAGGTCCACAAGCGCTTCGCCCGCGGCGAGCTGGTGGAGGTCACCACCGCCTCGGCCGACCGCGTCACACCGTTCTGTCCGCTCTACGGCCGCTGCGGCGGGTGCCAACTGCAGCACCTCGACTACCCCGCGCAGCTCGCCGCCAAGACCCGCGCGGTGAAGGACGCGCTGACCCGCCTCGGCCGGCTGCCCGACGTGCCCGTGGACGACACCGTCCCCTGCCCGCTCCCACTCGGCTACCGCAACAAGATCGAGCTGCACGCCTTCCGCGCCGACGACGGCCACACCGCGCTGGGCTACCACACCCGCGACGAGCAGGGCCACATCGAGGTGGACAACTGCCCGCTGGCCATCCCCGAGGTGAACCAGCTCCTCGAACAGGTCACCAGCGCCGTGCGCAGCGTCGGCTGGCCGGCGTATGACCCCGACACCACCCACGGCCTGCTGCGCATGGTCGGCCTGCGGCACGCCGTCTCCACCCGCGAGGCGAACCTGCTGCTGGTCACCGGCCGCCGCGACGTGCCCGAGAAGGCGGCCTGGGTGCAGGCGCTGCAGCAGGCCAGCGGCAAGCTGGTCGGCGTGCGCCACGTGGCCCGCACCCGCGCGTCGCAGTCGCGGCTGGGCCGGAGCGTGGGCGAGCTGTTCGGCCGGCCCCTGCGGTTCAAGTGGGGCGGGCTCAGCCTGCGCGTCTCACCCGAGGCCTTTTTCCAGGTCAACGACCTGCTCCTCGATCCCCTCTGGGAACACATCCACGACGCCCTCGCGCCGGAGCCGGCCGACGTGGTCTTGGACGTCTACGGCGGCGTCGGCACCTACGGCCTGCGGCTGGCGCACGAGGTGGCCTCGGTGACCATCGTCGAGGTGGACCACGCCGCCGCGGCGGATGCCTACGGCAACGCGCGGCACAACCAGCTCGGCAACGTCACCGTGGTGCGCGGGCAGGCCGAGCAGGTGCTCTCCTCCACGGCGCGCGAGCGGAAGCCGACCCTGATCGTGCTCGACCCGCCGCGGCAGGGCTGCAGCGACGGCGTCTTGCGCGTGGCGGCGGGACAGGGCGCGCGGCGGATTGTGTACGTCTCCTGCGACCCCACGACCCTCGCCCGCGATCTGGCGAAGCTCGCCGGGATGGGTTACAACACCACCGGTGTGAGGCCGTTCGACCTGTTCCCGCAGACCTACCACGTGGAGTGCGTGGCGACGCTGGCGCAGGGCTGAACGGACCCGCGAGGCTGCCTTGGCGGGTGTGCCACTGGCAGCTTGCTGCCAGTGCGAGGGCTGGATGCGGCAGGCACTGGCAGGCAAGCTGCCAGTGGCACACGGTGGTCGCGGGGGCGGGAGGAGGCGGCGCCGTGATCTCGATGCTGGTGATGACCACCGTGCTGGCCGGGCTGGAACCTGCCGAGCCGGTCTATACCGGCTTCTACACCGGCAAGGTGATCCCGACCCCGCAGCAGGTGACTTACGAGGACGCCGCCTGGCCGTTCCAGGGCGCGACGGTCGACACTCTGCCCGGCGCTCCGCGCGCTGTCTCCTTGGCGTCCGCAGCGATCCTCAACCGGGCGCTCTGGCTCTCGGGCGAGCCCGGCCAGCCGCTTCCCGGCCCGCAGCCGAAGCGGCCCGTCAGGCTGCACGTCGGGACCCTCGACACGGACCCGAGTCTCCAACGGGAGCTTGCCGCCGCCCACATCACGGTCCCCGACCGGCCGGAGGGCTACGCCATCGCCTGCCTCGAGACGCTCACCGTCCACCCGCTCCAAATGCGGGACTGGCCGACCTTCAAGCTGCGCCCGTTCAAGACCGGCGGCGCCTTCGACCCGGGCGGCGATTCCCGCCAGATGGGCCTCTGGGCGCCCTTCGCCAAGTTCGACTGCTACAACGTCTGCTACACCACCCTGGGGCAGGACAAGTGGGTCGACCCGCCGGTCGCCTACCGCGAGCACGTCTCCACGCTCGCCCGCCACCTCCGCGAGCGCGGGCTCGACGTGATGCCCTTCGTCAATCCCTACTACCTGTGGAAGACCCACATCGAGGTCAGCGACGCGGCGCAGCTCGACCGGCTCTTCGACGCCTGCCGCATCGCGCTCGACGCCGGCGGCACGCGGGTCATGCTCTGCCTCGACGACTTCGCCAGTGAGCCGGGCTGGAGCCAGACCGATCTGTACCACGTCCGCAGCGAACGCGACCGGGCGAAGTTCGGCGACGACCTGGCCGCGGTCAACATCGCCATGGTCAACGATCTGTGGCGGCGGATCCATGAGCGCTACCCGGACGCGAAGCTGTACGTGGTGCCGCCCTACTACTGGAGCCCCGGCGGGACCTGGCGCGAGGCCGGCGAGACGTACCTCCGCGCCCTCGGTCAGGGCATCGACCCGGCGGTCACCATCGTCTGGACGGGCCCGCAGGTGCGCTCGGGCACCGTCTCCGCGCGCGACGTGAGCTACTACGCCGGGTTGCTCGGCGGGCGCAAGCCGATGCTCTGGGACAACACGCTCTACATGCACCATAGCCCGCCGCACTACTTCCTCGACACCTTCCACACGCAGTACGCCGACCGGTTCTGGGACCTGACCAGCGGCGAGGTGCACCTCAATGCCGGCGGCGGCGAGGTCTACAAGTGCGGCCTCCTGGCGGCGGCGGACTACCTCTGGAACCCCGCGGCCCACAACCCGGAGACCAGCCTTCGCAACGCCGTGGGCGCCATCGCCGGGCCGGAGATGACCGACGACCTGCTGGCCTTCCGCGACGTCTTCTACCAGCTCTACGACACCTACGCGCGCGAGCTGGGCCCGCCCGCGGCGTTCCTCAAGCTGACGCAGACGATGACCTCGCGACCCTTCGACGAGGCCGGCCTGGCTGAGGTCACCGGCCTGCTCGGCCGCGAGGAGGCGCTGGCCAAGGCGATCGGCGAGCGGTGCCGCAACGCCGGGCTGGTGGAGGAGGTCAAGGCGCGGGTGGCGTTGCACGCGCCCTACCGCGAGGCCTTCGCGGTGCTGGCCAAGCTCCCGCCGATGACCGACGCGGACGCGGCGAACGTGGTGCCCAACCCCGGCGCCGAGGAGGTGGCCGAGGGCCGGCCCGCCGGCTGGGGGCTGTACGCCGGCGCCGGCGGCGCGACACTGACCACGGCCGAGGGACGGACCGGCCGCAAGGCGGCCAAGTTGGCTGCGACGAAACTCCACGATTGGCCGGACGGGAAGCAGTCCATCAACGTGGCGTTGCTGCTGGGCGACACCAACGGGTACGACGGGCTGAAGGCGCCCGAGGTGCTGCCGCTGCACCGTTACTACTTCCGGTTGTGGGTGCGGGGGCAGGCGCCGCGGGTCTCGGTGAGCTTCGTCACGTGGGCTGCAATGGGCACGCGCGAGAGCCGGGGCGGCCCGATGCTCGACCTCGCGCCCTTCCCGGCGCCGGCGGAGTGGACGAGGGTCACGGGGAGCTTCATCACGCCGGCCAACGCGGCGCGCGGGGCGCTGAAGATCGGGATCGAGGGCTACACCGACGAGGGCGGCGGGTTGGGGGAGATCCTTGTGGACGATGTCTACGTCGGGCGGAGCGAGACGGCCTCGGAGGTTGACTGAGCCATGTTCCGCTGCATGCATCACAACCCGGAGCCCGTCATTGCGAGGAGGTCCTCCGACGAAGCAATCTCGTCGGCTAGGCTGCCTCCAGAGCGGATTCCGGACGGTTGGAGGTGGCTGGTTAACGAGATTGCTTCGTCGGCAGACCTCCTCGCAATGACGACGTCTGCTGCGAGGGCCAGGACCCGCGCCTTGCGACGGGCGCTGGACGGAGGACTCCCGCCATGCACCCTTGCTTGACCTCGCTGCTCCTGACGGTGGCCCCGGCGCAGGAGCCGCCCCCGTACCACTGGACCTGCGTGGTCAACCCCGCCCCCTTCGCCCCGCGCGACGGCGCCGGCGCTCTGACCTACAAGGGCCGCATGTGGCTCCTCGGCGGCTGGAACCCGGGCGACAAGGCCCACTTCCCGCGGATCTGCAACAACGAGGTGTGGTCCTCCGCCGACGGCGCTGCGTGGCGGCTCGACAAGCCCAACACCTTCATCGACGCCGCCTTCGACTCGCGCGCCGACTGGGAAGGCCGCCACACCGCCGGATACGTGGTGCACCGCGGCAAGCTGTGGATTGTGGGCGGCGACTGCAACCAGGGCCACTACCACACCGACGTGTGGAACAGCGACGATGGCGCTCACTGGACTTTGGTCACCGCCGAGCTGCCCTGGGCGCCGCGCGCGCTGCACCACACCGTCGCCTTCCGCGACCGGATCTGGGTCATGGGCGGGCAGACCCTCCCCCAGTTCGCGCCCGCCACCCCGGCGTTCCACGACGACATCTGGTCATCCGCGGACGGCGTCCGCTGGGAGCGGGCGGAGCCCGTTGGCCCGCACTGGTCGTATCGCGGCATGATCGGCGGCGCGGCGGTGATGAACGGCCGCCTGTGGATCCTCGGCGGCGGCACCTACGACACGCCGGAGAAGCCGCAGCGCGAGTTCCAGCACGATGTCTGGAGCACGGACGACGGGGTGCACTGGACCTGTCACACCACGGCCGCCCCGTGGACGCCGCGGCAGTACCACGACGTGGCCGTGTGGGACGGCAAGCTGTGGGTCATGGAGGGCTGGAACCAGAGCAACCGCAACGACGTGTGGTACTCGTCCGACGGGGTCGAGTGGCATGAGCTGCCCGGCACGCCCTGGGCGCCGCGCCACGCCGCCAGCGTGTTCGTGCACCAGGACGCACTCTGGATGGTGGCGGGGAACAACATGCAGAGCGACGTGTGGAAGCTGACGCGCGACGGGGAGCGAGGATGAAGCAACACCACGTCCTGTCCGGCGTAGGGGCGACCCTTGTGGTCGCCCGTCCGGGCCCGACGCGGGGCCTGAACGGCGGAGCCGGGCGACCACAAGGGTCGCCCCTACACCGGATGTCGCCACTGGTCACCTCTGCGGCTGCCCTCCTGCTCCTCGCCCTCGCCACCGCCGTGTCGGCCGCCTCGCCCTTCGGCATCCGCGGCGTCAAGGGCCTCTGGTGGTCCGGCATCGACAACTACCAGCACATGGTCCGCTGGCTCCCCGACCACGACCTCAACTTCCTGATGTTCTGCTACAGCTCGTTCCCCGGCTCCGGCTCCGCCTGGCGCCAGCCCTACACCGCCGCCGAGCTGGCTGGCATGGGCGAGGTCGCCTCGTACGGCCGCGAGCACGGCGTGGACGTCTGCCTCTCCATCAACCCCGCCATCTGGAGCCGTCCGGCCCTCGAGTACGGCGGTGAGGCCGACCTGACGCTCCTCGCCGACAAGTGCGCCGCCGCGCACGCCGTCGGGGTCCGCTCGTTCGCACTCTGCCTCGACGACATCTCCGAGGCCCTCGGCGCCGCCGACCAGGCGCGCTTCCCGTCGTTGGCCGAGGCCCAGGCGCACCTCGTCAATGCGCTCCTCGCCCGGCTGCGCGCGCTGGACCCGGCCATCCGGCTAATCTTCTGCCCCTCGGCCTACACCACCGGGTCGGCGCGAGCGAACCAACCGTACATCACCACCGTCGGCCGGCTGATCGACCCGGCGGTGATCTTCTTCTGGACCGGGCCGCAGGTCTGCTCGCCGAGCATCACCGCCGCCGATGCGGACGAGTTCGCCGGCTGGATCGGCCGCCAGCCGCTGATCTGGGACAACTACCCGGTCAACGACTACTGCAACTGGCGGCTGCTCCTCAGTCCTGTCAAGCACCGCGCCGCCGACCTGGGAGCGCACGTTGCCGGGCTGATGAGCAACCCCATGCGGCAGAGCGAGATCTCCAAGCTGCCGCTCGCCACCCTCGCCGCCTACCTCCACGACCCCGCCGGCTACCAGCCCGACGCCGCGCTGGCGGCCGCGCTCCACGAGCTCGGGCGCGGTGAGCTGGACGGCGCCCTGCGCGACCTGGTGCAGCTCTACGGGCGCGACTTCCTGGGCGAACCGCCGCCTCCGCCGCCGGCCACGGCAGGCGAGCTCGAGGCGCGCGTCGCCAAGTTGAAGGAGCTGGCCGCGGCGTTCGGGGAGCGGGCCGGGTTCGAACGGCTCTGCGCCGACGTGGCGCCGGCCATCGCCGCCGACCTGCGCCGCGCCGAGGCCCGCCTGGCGCTTCTCGGGCCGGCCCACCCGCTGCCCGTCACCGGGCACGACTTCGCCGGCGGCGCCGGCGAGGTCTACGGCTTCGCCCAGCACGGCCGCGACGACACCAACTTCGTCTACGCCGCTAACACGCCGCACGGGCAGATGACCGCCCGCTTCCTCCTCGCCGAGGTCGACGCGAACGCACACTATGAAGTGACGGTCGAGGCGCATGACGACGATTTCGAGAGCAAGGCGCACGTCAGGCTGACGCTCAACGACACGGTCCTCCTCGACGGCGTCAGCGACTGGCCCGACCATGCCTGGGCGACGCGCACCTTCAGGCTCCCCGGCAAGGCGCTGCGGGCGGGCGAGAACCGGCTCACCGTGGCCTGCACCGACCCGCAGGGGCAGCTCGGCATGCCGCCCTGGTTCATGGTCGCGAAGGTGGACGTGAAGCGCGTGGAGAACGAATGAGCGCGGAGGTGAACGCCGTGCAGAGGTGGCTTGCGGCCGGTCTGTTGCTGCTCCTCTCGCCGCTGGCGGCGCAGAACCCCGGCGACGACGTGGATCCGCTCGCGCCACTCAAGCCCGCCGTGCCGGCCGAGCAGAAGGTCAAGCCGCCGACCCTCAACGGGCTGTGGATCCACGGCCGGCCGAACGGCGACATGGAGCAGCTCGTGGTCTTCGCCGGCGTGCGCTTCACCTATCGCGACAACCAGGGCGCCGCCGGCGGGACCGTGGACGACGTCCGCAGCAGCCGGACCGGCAGCTTGCTCCACATCGTGCGTTTCAACCAGGCCAACGTGCGCCGCACGTTCCGCTACGATCTGCTCGCCGACACGCTCTGGCTGATCCCTGCTCGGCTGGACAACCCGGTGGAGCTGGGCGAGGTGGGGCGGATGTCGCCGCGGGAGAGCGAGGAAGTGGTGGCCTGGCGCCGGCCCACGGCCGACCTGCAGCCGGTGGCGGCGCTGGCCGAGGTGGTGGGTTGGTGGCACCGCGCCGAGACGCCGGACGACCCGGGCGATCCGAAAGCAGGGCGGCTGGAGCTGCTGACCGACGGCCGGTTCGAGCACACCGACCGGGCGGGCACGGTGCTCGCGGGCACCTATGCGGTGGAGAAGGGCACGCTCACGCTCCGCAGCGGGGCGGTGACGCGGCGGCTCAAGGCGGGCTTCGCCTACCGCGCGGGCGGCATCGCGCTGGTCCTGCAGCGGGCGGACGACGATCAGCCGCTGATGGCGAACGACCTGTCCGACCTGGCGCCGTTCCTGGAGAAGGAGGCGGTCTGGCGCCGCGAGCCGGCGAAGCTGGACGAGGCGCTGCTGACGGGGCATTTCGAGGCGATCGTGGACGGCCTGTCACACCGGCTGACGTTCGCCCTGGGGGGCAAGGTGCGCTACGAGCCGCCCGACGCGGCGGGGCTGGAGCTGGACTACAAGCTGGAGGGCGGCCGGATGGTGATCTGGTTCGGGCCGGATGAGCGGCGGTTCGAGGCGGTCGTGCTGGGCGATGCGAGCTTGCTGCTGGTGCGTGCGGACGACGACCTGCGGCCGCGGGAGGGGGAGCTGGCGAGTCTGGCGCCGGCGGAGATCCCGGCGGCGCGCTACCTGCGGCGCGGGGCGGTGCGGGCGGGGGAGTAGGCCTGCCTGACTGAACGGAGCCACCGTGTGGCACGGGCAGTCGGCTGCCCGTGTCCGGGTCGTGGGCGTCGGCCGTGACGGGCCGGCCCTGAAGAACCGGCTGGGAAGACGAAGTCCGCCTGCGCGGCCTCGGGGAGGGCGCGTGTGGCACCGGCTGGGGATACGAAGTCCGCCTGCGCGGCTTCCGGCGAGGGCGCGTGTGGCACGGGCAGTCTGCTGCCCGTGTCCGGGGCGCAGGCGCCGGCGACGAGCGAACACTGGCAGCGAGCTGCCAGTGGCACACGGTGCTTGGCTGGGGGCTGAACATGAGGTTGCGCGGCAGCTTGGCAGAGGGGGACAGCGAGGAGCGCGTGCCA
This sequence comes from Armatimonadota bacterium, assembly GCA_016183835.1. GTDB lineage: Bacteria > Armatimonadota > UBA10988 > UBA10988 > UBA10988 > JACPDV01. The sequence goes on along the minus strand of JACPDV010000166.1, from coordinate 1,612 downwards.
TGAACGCGGATGACCTCCTCGCCGGCATCCACCGCGACCGCTCGCCCGCGCCGCTCACCGCGCGGCTGCTCGCGGCGCGGACCGCCGCCGCGGAGTTGCTTGCGGCGGGCGCGCTTCTGCTCTGTGGCCTCCCGCGGACGCCCGCCGGCTGGATGACATGGTCGCGCTGGGCGCTGGCCGCCGCCGCCCTCGCCGCCGGCTGGAAGCTGTGCAAGCGCGCGTTCCACGGTCGTGCGGACCGCCTCGGCATTCGCGAAGACCGGCAGGGTCTCCACGAGCTGTACCGGTTCGAGCGCAACAAGCTCTACCCGTGGGAAAGCGTGCTCGGCGTCGAGGAGCGCGGCTACACTCTGACCATCCACACCAGCCTGGGCGACATCGAGGCCGGGCCGGACGTCAGCAATCGCGCATTGTTGGCGCTCTCCGTAGCCCAGCGGCTGGAGGAGCGCCGCCGGGCGCAGTCCGAGCCCTCGGTCACCCCGCAGCAGGTGGCGGAGTGGCTGGGCGTGGAACCGGGCGAGCAAGTGACGGCGCCGGCGCGGGAGTTGCTTGGCAGCCGAGCACTTGACGCCGTCTGGGGATGCTGCCTGCTGCTCTGGCTGCCGCTCATGCTGAAGCACTTGGCGGACGGAACGCTGCTCCGCTCCGAGTGGAGCACCCTCTTCCTGATAGGACTGATCGGCGGACCCATGCTGTGCCGGCCGCGCCGCATCGAGGCGACGCCCGAGCGCCTCCGCCTGCGCCGCCTGCGCGGCACGCAGCAGTTCTCCTGGGACGACCTGCGGAGCATCCAGGTGCGTGGCGCGGGCGGGGTCTGGGCTGCTGGCTGGCAGGTCCTCGCTCGCGACATGACCCACGCTCGCGACCTGCTGTTCACGTTGCCGGAGGGCTCGCCGGAGGCGGCCCGCCTGGCCCACGCCATCGAGCAAGCCCTCGCCGCCCGCCAGTCCGGCGAGGTCCTCCCGCGCATGAACGACGTCTCCGCCGCCGCCATCTCCCCGGTCAGCGCGTCGGTCTCGGCGGAGCGGGGCGTCAGCCGGGCGGAGGGGGAGGGGGACGGTGCGTGAGCTTGCGTGCCTGCCTTGACCGGGTTACGCTGGCACCAGGGGATGGGCGTGCCGGACCTTGTGTGCAGGCGGTTCGAGGATCGTTCAAAGGGGCTGCCGAGCCTGCGGCGGACAGTCGCACGGTGGTTGGGGGCGGGCGTCGCGTTGGCGTACTTCGCCGTGGCCTACTGGCTTCTACCGCGCCCGCGAAGCGAGGTCACCTTCTACTTGGTCTGGGGTCCGCTCTGGCTGCTGTTGATGGGTCCCATCGCGGAGGTGTTCTCCGGCCGATCGGAGCGAATGGCGATCTGGGTGGGGCGCCGCGGGCTGACGGAGACGTACCGTACTCGCCGAGAGAGGCTGTACCCGTGGGAGTGTGTCCAGAGCGTGGAACTCGGGCAGGGCTCGGCCCGCGTCGTCACTTCGCGTGCCGACATCGAGATCCACTCGGAGGTCCAGGACTGGGGCCAGTTGGTGGAGCTGGTACGGGACCGCATCGGTCAGGCGCCGGACGATGCCGGGAAGCGGCCGACCATCGAGCGGGAGGGACTGGCCGAGTGGCTGGG
>JACPDV010000165.1 GCA_016183835.1 Armatimonadota bacterium | reverse complement strand
GGCTCTGGTCACCGGCGGAGGCCGCGGCATCGGTCTGGCGGCCGCCCTTGCGCTTTGTGACGCCGGTTACGACGTGGTGGCGACCGGCATCACCGACGGAGAGATTGCGGCGATGCCTTCCAGGCCCGGTTTGATGGGCAGAGTTCTAGACGTCCGCGACCAGGACGCAGTCGCCGCGCTGCTCGCCTCCTGTGATCGTCTCGACGCCCTGGTCAACTGCGCTGGCCCGCCGGTCAAGTTCGTCCGCACGCTTCGTGAGGACGCCGTGCCGCTCCTTGCCCACGGCTCCTGGCCGTTGGGCCTCCCGCCTCGCGCTCTCCGCCGCCGCCCGGTAGTACATCGCCGCTGTGGCCCCGTCGCCGGCAGCCTCGGCCGCCGCCGCTTGGTCCAGCAACCTGCCCCGCTCTGCAGCCATGGACGCCGTTGTCGCGGCGTCCCATGGTGCGTCGCTGGAGTAGATCTCTGTCTGCGTGAGGGCGCCCCGAGCGATGCTCTCGCGGCCGAGCAGGCCCGGCAGCTTCTCGGTGCGGAGCCAGGTGAGGATGCGCTTGAGCTGCTCAGCGGGGTCCAGCGCCTCAAGTTCGCCACGGCCAGGCATCTGGCCGCTCAGGCCGAGGTCGGCCAACGCGCCGGTCGCAGCCGCCACGGCGGCGCGGGCTTGAGCCGGGTCCTGCATGCCGAGCGCGGATTCCAGCCCGCGCACGACGCCGCTGAGCGCCTGGATCTGCGACCGGCCCTGCATGACCGCGGCGCGTTCCGCCTTGGCCGGATCGTCGCGCACCACGTGGACGGTGCCGGTGTGCACGTGCGTCCACTGGTGGGAGACCTTCTCGTTCCGCTCCACGACGCGCTCGGTGGCGCCCAGGATAGCCGGGGCGTCGAAGATGCTGACGTTGTTGGGGTGCGCCCCGGCGTCCGGTGCCGCGCCCTTCGGGTCTGCCATGCAGGTCTCCTGGCTACATCTCGGACATGCCGGCGAGCAGGCCGCGCACGAAGGCGTCGCAGATGCCCTCCACGGTCAGCGCCGCGCCGCCCGGCGGCGCCCCGGGCGCCGGCGGCCCAAGTTGTGCGGCCGGCGGACCTGCTACGGGGGACGCGGCAGGCTGTGGGGGCGGCAAAGCCGGCGTAGCGGGCGCGCCGGCGCCAGGTTCAGGCCCCACGAGCCCGGCCTTGGCCGCAGCCTGGAACGACTGGCTTACCCCTGGTCCGAACTCCTTCTGAAGTCGCGCGGCGCGGGCGGTCATCCAGGCCTTGCGCGCCTCCGCGGCCCGCTTCCTGGCCGGGTCGCCTGCCGCGCCGGCGGCGGCCCGTCGGGCATCCGACTCGGCGCGGCGCAGGTCGTAAGTCGCGGCCAGTTCGGCGGCGCGTTGCCCCTTCGACGGGTCAGCCGCCCAGGCGACCGTGACGGCACCGGTTTCCTCGTGGGTGTGGTGGTGCGTGACGTCCACGACCACCGGTACCTCGACGGGGACCCGAACCTCGACTCGGACCTCCCTTTCAACGACGCGCTCCACGACCTTCGGCGGCGGGGGCGGAAGCCGCCCGATCTGCTCCAGGGCCTCCTGCTGATCCTCCTTCCTCTGTTCCGTTCCGGGCGACTGCGCCAGCCCCGTTACCCCTCCAAGCGCCCTTCCGGCGACGCCGAGCACGCCGGCGAGCGCAACTCGAAGAATCACGCCGGCGGGCGACTTGAGGAAGCCCAGCGTCTTGTCGAGCGCGAACTGCTCGATATAGTCGCGTTTGCCGCGGTACCGCGCGCTCGGGTCGCGGTTCTCGACGACTGCCCTCACGAGGGTCGCGGCTGCTCGATACGAGGGGTCAAACTCCACGGCCACGGTGCCGGGCTCAGCCGTCAGCGCGCTCGCGCGGCGAGCAGGGGCGCGCAGCTTGTAGTCCGCCAAGAGCCTCTCAACTTGGCTGAGGACCTCCTCTTCGTGCTGCGCCTCCGCGGTAGTCGGCTTCCGCAGCGCACTCAGGCCGACCCGGAGCTTTTTCATGTAGGCCGGTGGATTAAGCGCGTCACCGATCGGGATGTCCGGGATGTAAGGAGAGCCGAACATATCGGGCATGGGTCTTCTCCCTTAGTCCTACCGCAGGAGGCCAATCGCATCCACCAGCGTTGGCCCGGCCGGTCCGAGGTGCAACTGCGAGACAAACTCCCCCAACGGCCGCCCGTTCTCCGCCAGCGGCACGCCGTACAGCTTCAGGCTCAGCACCGACAGCGCGTTCCAGAACTCCGGGTCGGCCAACTGCTCCCCCAGCCGCACCCGCGCCGCCTCCACCGCCTGCTGCCGAGCCGGGTCGGGCGGCGGGTAGTAGCCGTCCAGCGTCAGCATGTCCGAGTCCAAACACGCCTGCTCCACCCACTTCCCCGGCAGCCGTTCCATCATCGCCTCGAACACCGCCCGCGCGTTCTGCAAGTCCACCCGAAAAGTCGGCACGTCCCCGTTCGGCTCCGTCCGGCAGACCCAGAGCACTTGCGCCACCTGGTACTGCTCGAACGTCGGCTCACCGCCCAGCGCCAGGTTGCGCGCCGCGCGCTTCCACTTCGCCGCGTCCGCGCCGGTGTAGCCGTGAACGAACGTCGCACCGACCCCCGGCAGGTACCGCTCGACCCACGGCGGAGTCCAGGCGAACAGGTCACCACCAGCCAGGTCCACCTGGCCGGGCACCGGCTCCGCATCCTCCATGGCTCACCGCCCTTCGCTCGCGACCCGTGTGACACGGGCGGTCCGCCGCCCGTGTCCGCCGCCACGCGCCTTGCCCCCGCCAGCGACCCCGGACACGGGCCGCGGACTGCCCGTGCCACACCTTCACCCCACGGGGCGCTGGGGTCTACGCCGGCACGGTCGGCGAGCCTGTCGAGCGGAGGGAGATCTCCTGCGTCTCGAAGTCGCCCTGCGTCTGATGGTCCGCGGCGCGGGTCACCACCACGCCGCCCTCGAACAGCTTGGTGGTCAGCGACGAGCCCACCTGGGTGTAGTAGGTCGCATGGCAGGTGTCGCCCACCGCGAAGAAGCTGTCCCCGCCGCAGTAGGCCGTGCCGCTGATCTCGTACGACTTGCTCACCACCGCCTCGTCGGCATAGCCTTCGCCGATGGCTTGCGCCGCGGAGTCAAGGCGGAACACAAATAGCGAACCATTCCACCGCTCGCGGTGTCTTGTGCGCTCCGGTGACGTTGATAGGCGGCGGGCGGGTCCGCATCCGCGATCGTTGCGACAACGTTGCCCGTGGGCGGCAGAATGGGATGGACAGCCCGCACGGTACCGGTAATAGTGGATATGCAGTTCGTCTTATCGCCTGTTGAGATGGCGGCGGATCGACGGGCGAGCGGCGATCGGCCAGCGCGCGGGGCGGTTGGGATGGAGGAAACCAATGCGCACCAAGGACCGCGTTCGGACGGGTTTCACACTGATCGAGCTCCTGGTCGTGATCGCGATCATCGCTAT
>JACPDV010000164.1:2050-4897 GCA_016183835.1 Armatimonadota bacterium | reverse complement strand
CAAAGGCCGAAGCCCGAGACCGCCACGGGGCAGGTGCTGGGCGCCATCCTCGCGGGCACCCTGAGGCTCTTCTCGGATGGTTTCGGCACCGCCCTCTGGGTCCTGGCGGTGGTGGTGCTCTATGCCCTGGCACGGCTGGTGATCTCCCACGGCCACGTGCACTCGATCCTCCGCGAACACTGCCATCCGGCGGCGGCCGCGTGCGTCACCGCGCTGGTCTTCGCCGCCGGCTACCTGATCAGCCCGTTCGTCACCCCATTGGCGCTGCTCAACCTGGTCCTCGCCGGACTGGTCCTCGAGCGGCTCCGCGTGTGGAGCGGCTCGCTCTGGCATCCCTACGGCCTCTTGACCGGCTGGGTGTGGCTCGGGCTGGTGGCCGGGCAGCCGCTGCAGGGCATGCCGCTGGTGAACCGGATGTGGGTTTTTCGCGCGCTCCCGGCCGCCGTGAGCGGCGGGGTCTACGGGTTCGAGGGCGGGCTGGTGGTGACGGTGATGCTCTCGGCCGGTTTGCTGGCGCTCCTCCGCGCGCGGCCGCGGGTGCCCGTGCGACTGACCGTGACGCCGCCACCGCCGCCCGTCGCCGCCGAGGACGAGCCGACGCTCTGAGGTCGTCAGCGCTTCACGTGCGCCAGCTCCCAGGCGTAGATGGACTCCACCGCCGGCTGCGGCCGGGGCGGCTCCGGGTCGAACGGGTGGGCCACGTTGCCCCGCTCCACGAGCGGCTTCGCCAGCCCGGCGGCGAACCTGCCGTTGCCGCCGTAGAGCTGGTTGTCGTAGACCTCCACCCCGCAGCAGTCGGGCGTGGCGAGGAGCAGCATCGGCTGCGACGGCTCCTTCAGCGCGAACACGTTGCCGCGCACGGTGTGGTCGAAGCTGGCCGTCTTGGCGAACACCCCCTGCCCCGTGTCGGCCACGAAGCGGTTGTAGAGGATCATCCAGCCTTCGTTCATCCCGCCCATCCAGAGTCCGGTCTTGGGCGAGCGGAAGTCACAATGGTAGACCACGTTGCGCGGCCCGTTCGGCCCATGGGCCTCATCCTCCGGCGGGCTGGCCCAGGCGCCGAAGCCGTACCCCCCGTTGCCCACCTTCGAGGTCACCACGCAGTTCTCGAACAGGTTCTCGTTGGTCCAGCCCGAGTGCCACTGCATGTCGGAGTCGACGAACGTGCTGTTGCGGATCACGTTGCCCGACGCCGACCACTGCACCAGCGGCGCGTGGCGGAGGCGGTAGGTGGCGCAGTCGGTCATCAGGCAGTCGTAGCTGTTCTCCCAGCCGCCGTAGGCCGTACCGCCACCGCCCTTGAACCAGGCGTCTTCGAAGATGCAGTCGCGGATCTCGCACTGCTTGGCCGACTCGCCGTAGACCGGGAACCGGCCGCACTTCACCACCTTCACCCCGCGCGCCCAGCAGCCCCGGGCGTAGCGGAACATGACCGTGGTGGTCCAAAGATCCTCGGTCTGTTCGATCGTCAAGTCCTCCACGCCGCAGCTCCGGAGCGGCTCGATCCGCCGCACGAAGCTCCCGTCGACCGTGGGGAACTCGATCCGCAGCGGCTCGGCCAACGTGACCCGGTTGCCCTCCACAGCAGCGATCGCGAGCACATTGCGGCGGTACGCTCCCCACTGGCAGGCGTTCTTGGTGAGGACCTTCCAGCGCGCCGTGGCCGGGCCCTCGATCACCACCCAGTCGCCGGCCGAGAGGCCCGCGACCGACTCGAGCGTGAGGCTGGTGTCGCCTCGCTTACCGTCGGCGGCGAGCTTGAGCTGCCGGTTGCCGGGCGGCCAGCCGTTGCCGCCGAAGCCCACGGCCGCCTCGGGACCCACGCCGCCGAACTCACCCGGGTCGCCCGTCTGGCGCTTGATCTGGAGGCTGAAGGTGTTGCCCCAGTGCGGCTGGTAATCGCGCACGGCGACGCGCTGCCCGTCGGCCAGGAGCTCGAGCTGCCGCAGCCCGGCAGGCGAGGCGTGGAAGGCCACGCTGGAGTCGGTGTAGAGCGTGTCGGAGCCCCACGGCTCGACCCAGCGCAGGCCCGCCGGGCCGATGGCGTAACGGAACACGACGCGGGTCTGGTCGCGCCCGGCGCCGCGCAAGACGATCCCGTCGTGGCGGACGGCGATGGGCCGGTCGAGGTGCCACACGCCGGGGCCGAGGAGCACGGCGCCGCCGCCGGCCCGGGCGGCGGACTCGACCGCGGCGAGGATGGCGCCGGCGTCGTCCCGGTCGTCGTCCGGCGCCCCGCCGTAGTCGGCGGCGCGGGCGCGCACCGGCACGTCCGGGATGCCGCCGGGGACGCCGGCGCGGGTCCAGTCGGGGTAGACCAGCCCGTCCGGCCCCACCACGTCGGCGGCGGTGAGGCGCGCGGTTTCGTCCAGCCGGAGCTTGTACTGCGGCGGCCAGGGCGGCGGGAGCGGGCCGGGCCCGGCCGTCTTGACCAGCTCGAAGTCGTCCAGGTAGGCGGTGACCACGGCGGCGGCGTAGGAGTGGATCCAGATCTCGAGGAAGCGGGTCTCCTCGGGCGGGTAGACGGCCAGGCTGAAGGCCGTCCATCGCCCGGCGGGCGCGGCAGGGGCGCCGCGCTGGAACTCGTCGCCGCGACCGAGCTGCTTGCCGGCGGCGTCGTAGGCGCGGACGTAGATGCCCAGACCGGTGCCGCTGACCGGGTAGACCTTGGCCCGCAGCTCGAACAGCCCGGGGGTGACGGGGACCCGGGCGGAGGTGACGTTGGAGCCGTCGGTGGTGCTCGTGTCGGCGACCCTGAGCGAGGTGGCGCCGGCAGCCGCCTGCTCGGCGGAGAGGGTGGAGAAGGTATCGGCGACCTTCCATCCGGCGGCGCCGGCCGCGAATCCG
>JACPDV010000164.1:0-2028 GCA_016183835.1 Armatimonadota bacterium | reverse complement strand
GGAAGCGGCTCGTCGGCGGCGAACAGGGCGCAGGGGAGGAGGGCGAGGAGGCAGACGACTCGCATCGGGGCTCTCCGGAATGACGCAGGCCGCCCGGCGGAATGCCGTGCGGCCCAGCGCGCCCGGGAGGATTCGAACCCCCGACCCCCTGGTCCGAAGCCAGGTGCTCTATCCACTGAGCTACGGACGCGTGCTTGTAGGATAGTCGCGGACCGGTGGAGCGTCAAGGCGGAGGAAGGGGTGTAGGGTGTAGGGTGTAGGGTGTAGGGGCCGGACCGGACACGCTCCGGCGCTTCCCTACACCCCACACCCTACACCCCACACCCCTCCGCCCGGCACCGGTTGACAGGGCTGTCGTCAAAATGCTACAAGAGGCCCACCCCGTCGGGAGCGCCTCATCGGCAACCAGGAGGATGCGTTTGCGCCGGCCGATCGCGAGTCGCAACCACCCTGATCGCGTCCGGCGCTTGCTCTGCGTCGTGGCCGGGTGTCTCGCGGCGGTGGCGGCGGCTCAGCAGCGGCCCCTCGACAACCCGGCCGAGACCTTCTTCGACAACCTCGACACCCGTCTCTACGTCGACTCGCTCCCGCCCAGGGTCACCCCGCCGGCCACCTGGCCGCCGCGGCTGGGCGATCTGCTCCCCCAATCGCCGCTCTTCACCGAGCAGCGCGAGCCGGTGGTGCAGATCGACTTCGACAACTACAACATGGCCGCCAACCCGCAGCGGCTGCTCTACCTCGAGCCCGAGCACCTCGACCTGGTGCCCGACGATCGCGCCGGGCAGGCGTTGCGGATCGACAATCCCGGCACACTCCTGACCGGCATCTCGCGCTCGCTCGATCCCAATCAGCTCGCCGGCCGGACCCTCGAGCTGTCGGCGCGGGTCAAGCTCGAGGCGCCCTACCGGCAGGAGGACGGCGCGGAGCCGTGGTTCCAGCCGGTGGTGCAGATGCGCTGGGAGCGGCCGCATCCCGATGCACAGAAACGCCTCGAGGGCGAGACGCTGCGCACCTGGGACACCATCTTCACCGGCCCGCGCGGACCCCTGGCGCCGGGCACGTTCGTGCCCGACGGGCGATTCCACACCTATCGCTGCCGGCTCAACGCCCCCGAGGACCTGACCGGCGCGATGCTGCAAGTGGTGGTGCAGCGCTGCGCCGCGACGATCCTGGTGGACGACATCGCCCTGAGCCTCGTGGGCACCCGCGCGGAGCGGCTGTTCCGGCAGAGCGCCGCCCTGCGCCAGGGCAACCTGCTCGGCTGGCGCGCGGCGTTCGACCTGGGCGTGCTGGGCGGCGCGGTGACGAGCGAGCGGCGCCTCTCGCCCCTCACCGACACCGCCAACGGCCGCGACTTCGGCGACTACCGCTTCGTCCCGGGGAGCGACCCGCGCACCGCCATCGCCCTCACCGCGCGGCCCGGCCGGAGCGCGGCGCTCGAGCTCCCGTGGCTCGGGCTGGCCGCCGGGCAGCCCTACACCATGAGCCTCTGGATCCGCGCCGACCACGACGGCACGATGGTGGCCTTCGCGCGTGCTGGTGGGCAAGCAGTGGAGCCGCTGGGCCGCGGGCATCACCCCGGGGCAGACCCACGCGCAGGCCTTCTGGCCGTGGGTCACCGTGCTGGGGCTGAGCGACACCGACGTCACCGCCGAGCTGGACGGCCTGCAGATCGAGGCGGCCGCCGGGGCCGGGCCGTACCAGCCGCCGCCGGGGATCGGCGTGGCGCTCGACACCGGCGCGCCGCCCGGCCCCGGCCTGCGCAACGTCTGCGGGCCCGATGAGCCGGTGAAACTGATCGCCCGGCTGCTCCAGCGCAGCGGCGAGAAGCGCACGGCCAAGCTCCGCTGCGTGGTGGAGAGCCACCTCGGGCGCGCCTGGCGGCCGCTGGCCAACGCGCCCGACACCGTGGATCTGCCGACCGGGCAGCCGGTCGAGGTGCCGCTCCTCGCCGGACCGCTGCCGCGCGGGCTTTACCGCTTCTGGGTCGAGGCCGCCGACCAGGCCAGCGGGGACGTGACCCGCGCC
>JACPDV010000041.1:9288-10835 GCA_016183835.1 Armatimonadota bacterium | reverse complement strand
GCTGGTGATCGCCGCCACGGTTCACGGCCGCCGCGGGCACCCCTGCCGCGCGCAGGTGCAGTTCCGCTTCCAGGGCGGCGAGCCGCTGAAGGATTACAACGGCCAGTTCGCCGACGGCAACGGCCGCGTCACCGCCCGGGGCGACTTCACTCCGCTCTATCAGGATTCCGCGGTGCAGGACATCCGCATCTTCGTCCCGCAGCGCGAGCTGCACCTGACGCCCGGCCAGACGCACCACCTGGAGATGCTGGTCAGCCTGGTGGACACCACGTCGCAGCCACCCGAGGTGCTGGCCACGGCCGAGCCGGTGCCGTTCGACGTCACCGAGCCGAGCGAAGCGGCCACGGTCTACCGCTTCACGGTGGAGCACAACGTGGTGCGCAACCTGGTGCGCGGGATCGTCGTCCACACCCGGTTCAACGTGATGGGCCTGAAGGGGGGCAACTGCCAGCTCGCGGTCTACTTACAGCGCGCGGACGGCCGGCCCCTGGTGGACCGCAACGGCCGCTACCGGGCGGGGGATGGGTCGGTGGCGATCTTCCGCGACTTCGCGCCCCAGTTCCCGAGCGCCGACTTCGCGGACGTGCCGCTCTTCATGCCCTACGACGAGCTGGATCTGCCCGATCCGGGCGAGTACGCGCTCCGCGCCCGCGCGGTGGTCTGGGACCGCACCACGCGCCGGGCGTTGGACGCCTCGCCATGGGCCTATTTCAGCGTCACTCGGAAGTAACTGCCGCTGTCCCTCGCGCCGTCAGTCGTCGGTCTCCTCGGGGAAACACTCTTCCGGCAGCCCGTTCGCGTCACCCGGCACGGGAATCGTCTCGGGCTCGGCGGGGAGCGCCGCCACGTAACGTTCCAGGTCCGTCACGCAGGTGCGCAGTGTGCCGGCGAACACGTGTCCGTCGAGCAGCCCGAAGGAGCGGTGAAGCACCTGATCAGCCTGGGGGCTCACCATCGCCGGGCGGTTGACCAGCAGCGACGGCCCCTCTCCCGAGTAGTCCAGCAGCGCGCGGTGCGGCCCGATGGTCCACACCATCCGGGGATGCGGGAAGGCCGTCTGCGACTGCGGCTCGCTGCCGCTCGGCAGGGCCAATGAGGCGACCAGCAGGAGGCGCTGGTCGTCCAGCGCCAGGAGCCACGCCGGCCAGTCGCCGGGCTGCGCGTTGCACTTCATCAGGGCTCGCCCACCGTCGCAGTCAAGGGTAACGACGGTAACCAGGTCGCCATCTTCGGCCGCCAGCGCGGCCGCGCGCTTCCCGCCGAGCACGTACCGGAGCAGACCACGGTTTTCCAGCGCTTCCTGCTGCAACGCCGTGACCAGTCGCCCGCGCTCCTCGGGCGTGATCGGACGAGTCGTGACCTCGACCATCGGCATCCCCTGATCGATGCAGCGGTTCGCCCCCGGGGGCCGGGATCATCCGCCACTGACCGAAAGCTCCCGGCGAAAGCGAGTCGCGCCGGATGACCCCACGCGAGCGCGTCCTCACCACCATCGCCCACCGCGAACCGGATCGTGTGCCGTACAACCTGCGACGTCGCAGGTTGTA
>JACPDV010000041.1:0-9213 GCA_016183835.1 Armatimonadota bacterium | reverse complement strand
CAGCAGGAGTGCGGTACGACCGACTTCGCCGGGCACTTCGGACACGACGTGCGCTACGTCTACGTCGCCCTGCCAGCCCGGCCGCACGACGTGCCCGACGACGAGTGGACCCCGCAGCCCACGGCCGAGGCCGTCGCCGCCGTGGCCGACGCGATCCGCGAGCTGCACAAGCGCGGGCTGGCGGTGTGTGGCGGGTATGCCTGCGGCGTGTTCGAGCAGGCCAAGCACTGGCTCGGCGACGCCGAGACGCTGCTCGCGCCCTACGAAGACCCGGTCGGCTTGGCCGCGCTGCTCGACCGCATCGTCGAGTGGAAGGCGTCCATCTACGGCGCCTACGCGGAGGCGGGCTGCGACATCGTCTGGATGGGTGACGACTTGGGCACGCAGCGCTCGCTGGTCATGAGCCCGGCCGACTACCGCCGCTGGTACCGCCCGCGGCACCGGCAGATCGTGGAGCACATCCGCTCCCGGCAGCCCGGGGTGCGGATCGCCTTCCACTGCTGCGGCCACGTCACGCCCTTGGTCGGCGACCTGATCGAGATCGGCATCGACATCCTCGAGGCGGTCCAGGCCGAGACGATGGACATCGCCGGGCTGAAGCGCGAGTTCGGGCGGGACATCTGCTTCTGGGGCGGCGTGGGGGCGCAGAGCGTGTTGGCGCGCACCACGCCAGAGCAGGTGGCCGACGGCGTGCGCGAGACGCTGCGCACCATGGCGCCCGGCGGCGGCTACATCGCCGCGCCGTGCCACACCCTGACCGAAGAGGTGCCCTGGGAGGCGGTGGTGGCGTACCACGAGGCAGTGCGGCAGTACGGGGCATACCCGATCGCGTAGGGTGGGCTCTTGCCCACCATCGGGACGACGAAGGGATGGTGCGCAGTAGGCTGTGTTCAAGTGCCTCCCGCCAACCCATTGTGGCNNGATCCGCTCTGGGAGCTGCTTGGTGGAGAAGCGGCGGGCGAGGGCGCCCGCCCCACACGGCATTTGGACATAGCCAGCAGCGCACCCTACCCGGCCGACACGTCATCGAGCTCCAGCACGCCGCCCACTGCCGCCTCCGTGGCGTCCTTGCGCAGAGTGAACCCGAGCTTGACGATCCGCGCGCCAGCCGGGAGCGGCTTGCCCTGCTGCTCCGGCTTGTTGTAGGTGTCGCCGCGGAAGTCGCCCGGGCCGAGCGCCACCGCCCGCCACTCCTGCCAGGGCGCGTTGGCAAAGTAGCTCGCCCAGATATCGCCGGCGTCGTCCTCCAGCCAGAGCTTCGCATAGAACCACTTGCCGCCGACCGGCAGCGGCGCCCGCGCGGCGAAGCGCACACGCAGTGTGGGCCCGGCCGCCACACGCACCGGCACCTCGGCGCCGACGTACTGCACGTCTCTGGTCGCCTCGCCCTGCACCCGCAGACAGCCTCTGGAGCCCGCGTTCCCCGGCGCGGCGACCGTGGCGTTGTTGCCCGTCCAGCCCTGCAGCGTGTCGTCCTCGAAGTCGAACGCCTTCGGGCTGGGCACCCGCAGCACGCCACGGCGCACCACCCGCGTCTGCCCGCCGGCTTCAGATAGCACCTCGAACACGTAGGGTAAGTCGCGCTGCAAGTCCCGCACCCGCAGTGCGGCCGAATCCGCCGGCTCGGTGGGCTCGGTCTCGAACAGGTACCCGCCGCCGGACGCGTAGCCGTAGCGCAGCCTGAACCGTGCCGGCTCGGCGGCGCTGACCTCGATGGGCAGCCTGTCGAGGGTCTCGGCCACCGGAGTGCCGACCGGCGTGGGTGGCGCCACGGCGGACGAGGAGAGCAGCTTGCCATCCGCCCCGAACCGCCAGAGCGCCGCCTCGGCGGCGGTCTCGCGCCCGTCCACGGTCACCGTTCGCCGCTCGGCGGCGTGGGACAGGTAGCACACGTCGCGCCGGCCGTCGCGGAGGATCTCGAGCGCTGTGGCCTCGTGCGGCGGCACCGGCTTGCCGGCCAGCATCACCGGCAGCCGCCGCGCCGTCAGCTTTGGCGGCTGCTCGCCCGGATACGGCAGGATCACCGTCTCGAACGCGAACGGCGGCTGCGCGGGCACCCGGTACTTCACCATCGTGGCCGCGGTCTTCTCGGCCCGGTGCAGGCTCCAGGCGATCCAGCCGCAGGGCGGGTCCTCCTCACCCTCGTGCAGCTCGACCTCGGGCGCCGGGTCGCTCACCGGCGCGAGGAGCACGTTGGCCCCCGGCCCGGTGGACCAACAGGCTCCGGTGGCGTCGTCGTGGCCCGCGGCAGGCCGCGCGAGCTGGTACTGCACGGTGGCCTCGCGCCCCGCCGCCCGGCCGTCGCGCGGGAGCAGCAGATCGCTGACGACGAACACGTCCGGCCGGAGGAAGAGCACCTTGCGGACGTGGATGGGGTCGTCCGCGCCGCCGTAGCCGTCGGCGTAGCTCCCCACGGCGAGGTCGAGCGCGTCGATGTGGACCCAGCGGTTGGCCAGCGGCTCACGCGTGACCCAAGTGTCGCGAGGGGTGGTCGAGCGGCGCTGCCCCTTGCCGTCCACCAGCACGGTGCTGTGCGATGCCGTGCTGACGAAGTAACTCCGCCACTTGCCGCCGGCGTAGGTGAACCGCCCGGGGTCGAGGATCAGCTCCTGTCCGTAGCCCCACACATCGATGCCGAGTTTGTCCTCGTGCTGGTGGCCGAAGCCGTACGGCCCGGCGTCCATCGCCAGGAAGACGTCGTTGCCGCTCCAGCCGCTGCGCATGACGTACTGCCCGGCCCAGCGGAAGGCGTGCGACGTGTCGGCGGGCGGCGTGCCCTCCTTGCCGCCGGTGGCCACATAGCGCATGTCTTCCCGCCCGAACCGCTGGGCGCCGCGGGCCAGCCAGGAGCGGTCGTTGTCGTGGTCGGAGTCGTTGAACATCGGGATGCAGCCGTCGGGCTTGACGACCCACAGGAGGTACTCGTACATCCGCTGCAGCCCGCTCTGGTAGGCCGGCGGGAGCGGCACGTCGTTCAGCTCGGCGACGTTGCAGGCAGCCTGGAAGCTGGAGAGCGTGGCGCCGTGGTAGTGCGGGGTCAGCTCGAACTGCGCGCCGTCCGGGTAGACCTGCGTCTCGAGCTCGTGGGTGAGCGTTTCCCAGGCCGTGCTGCACCAGGCCGGAGCGTCGTTGAACTCGGGCCAGACGATGCCGGTCGTGAGCATCCCGGCCCGCTCGCAGACGAGCCAGTTTCCGCCGCCGTGAAACTGACGGAGGTAGTCGGTCTGCTCCCAGACCGATTCGAGCATGGCGCAGAGCAGCTCGGGCGGGAAGCCGTCGGCGTGGACGACGCGGTCGAAGACCCACGGCCACGAGCTGTCGAGGCGGATGCCGCATTCGAGGGTCCGCCAGGTCCACTTCCCGTCGCGCGGTCCGCCGGGCCGTGGGTTGTCGGCCAGCCAGTCGCTGACCTGGTAGACCAGGTCGTCCAGGTACTTCACCTCGCCGGTGCGCCACCACGCGTCGGCGAGCGTGACCCAGATGCCGTGGCGGTTCAGCTCGATGGGCCACTCGATGTCGTGGAGCGGGTCGGCGTTCCAGTCGATGTCGTGCGTGAGGGTGCTGGTCTTGCCGACGAAGGTGAACTCCCTGCGGAGCACGGCGTCGGCGCGGCGGGGGTCGAACTGCGGGTCAGGCGCCGGGCGGGTGCGGTCGGCGATGAAGACGGGCTTGGTGCGTTGCCGGTAGTAGTCGCGGAGCGCCACCGCGGCCGCGGCGGGCTTCCCGGCATCCACGGCGGCGCGGACGTTCTCCAGACCGGGCCGGGTCACGTCAAGGCGGGGGAAGACGGTGGCGTATTCGGCGGGGAGGGCGGTGACGGTGGCGAGGAGGGCGAGGGTGAGGGCCATGGTGGGGCTTGCTCCGCGGGGGTGTTGAGCGGCGGGAGGCCGGCTTCCTCCCAGCGTTCCGCAGTCAGCCCGACGCGATCCAGGGCAGCCCGTGCGAGCTGAACGGCCCGCTCGTGGAGCGCGCCGCACGCGACCGGCGCGTCCAGATCCGCGTTCGCCGCTCCGGCCCAGGCGCGGCAGACCCCGCCGCAGAGGTAGCGCACCGCGCACTCGCGGCAGCGCAGGTTGATGTCCACCGTGTGGGTGGCGAGGTCGCGGAACCCGGCGCTCTCGACCACAGCGGCGAGGCCATCGGCGCCCCACACATTCCCCAGCCGCCACTCCGCGCCGCACCAGGCGTAGCAGGGAAAGGCGTCGCCCGTCGGCTCGACGTAGAGGTTCTGGCCCAAGCCGCACGACGCCGCGGGGCTCATGCCGTAAGCCGCGGCCTCTTCGGCTCCGAGGTACGCCCAGTGCGCCTCGGGTACGAGTTCGGCCGCCGCGTCCCCGGCCCGCCCCAGCGGCAGCAGCGGGCGGAAGTGAACGCGCCGGATGCCCAGCTCGCGCGCCAGTCCGCGCACCGCGCCGCCCCGGGGGCCGGCGGCGTCTTCCTCCGACATGATCGCGGTGAGCGCCACCTCCGCGTGACCGCTGGCGTCGAGCAAGGCCCGCAGGTTGCCCACGGTGCGCGCGTGGCTGCCGGCGCCGCGACGCGCGTCGTGCTCGGCTTCGCCGCCGTCGAGGCTCACGAACACCTTGTCCACCGCCCCGGCGATGCGGGCGAGCAGCTCGGATCCCATCGGTATGGCCAAGTTCGTCCGCAGGACCGTGAGCAGCGGCTTCACCTCGGCGCGCAGGGCCGCCAGACCGTCGAGCAGCGCCTCGCGCTCCGGGTGGACCAGCGGCTCCCCGCCGGTGATCACCGCCTGCCGAAAGCCCAGCGCGGCGGCCTGGCGGCAGAGCGACAGCACCTGCTCCGCGCTCAGGGCCGGGCCGCCGACCCGTGCGGGACCCGCTTCGGCGTAGCAGTGGTCGCAGGTCAGGTTGCAGCCGAAGGTGACGTGCAGGTAGAGGTTGTTTCGGCCGACCGGCGCGCGGAGGCGCTTCGCCAGACGCTCCAGCGCGCCGGCCGCCGCCTCGGCGCTGCGCGCCACGCCGGCCTGCACCAGCCGCTCCGCCGTGACGTCACGCGGCTGGTTGGCGCCCAACGCCACGGCCAGCAGGAGCTGCCGGGCGTGCTGTTTCGCCTCGGTCGGGTGCGGGTCGCCGCGCATCAGGCCGAGCAGCTTGCCCCGGCGCAGCAGCCCCTCGCCGTTCGGCTCCTCGACCACGGCGTCCAGGTTCTCGTCGGAGAACACCTCGTCCAAGGCGCGGTCGGTGATGTGATCGAAGATGCGGCGGTAGGCCGGGCAGTAGGGATCGCGCAGCTCGCGGAATACCCCGCCGCCGGCGGCCAGCGCGTCGTAGGGACAGCCGCCGCGGCAGTAGTCGAAGTGCGGGCAGTCGCCACACTCCTCGCGCACGCGCTCCTCCCGCGCGCGGAACGCTTGCCAGACGGGCGTGGCGGCCAGCTCGTCCCAGCCAGGCTGCTCGGCCACGTTGCCGAGGCAGTAAGCATCCAGGCCGACGAAGCGCTGGCAAGGATAGATGCCGCCGTCCGGCCCGACGGCGAGGTAGCCGCCGAGGCAGTCGCCGAAGGTGCAGACCGAGCCCTGGCGGGAGGAGACGCTGCGGCAGAGGCCGTCGAGCGAGGGGATGCGGATCCGGTCGAGGCGTTCGAGGTAGGCGTCGAGCAGCGTGACGAGCAGCTCGCCGTAGTCCTCCGGTGGCAACACCCAATTGAGGTCGCGGCCGTCGGGGGCGAGCGGCGGCACGGCGGGCGGGCCAGGGCAATGCCGGCGGTGGTGCGGGCGAAGTAGCCGGCGCCGCGCTGGGCGTCGTTGATCGCCTCGGGGCCGTCGAGGCTGGTACCGAGGCTGACGCCGTGTTCCGCAAACAGGTCGCAGAGGGCGTCGTCGAGGGGCCAGAGGTTGCTCTGCACGGCGAGGCGGAGACGGGGGCCGAGGGTGGCGCGGGGGAGCGGGAGGGCGTGGGCGTACCAGGCTGCGCCGGGGAGGAGGGGTTCGCCGCCGTGGAAGATCATGTCGAGCTTGCCGGCGTTGTCGGGTCGGAGCAGGGCGCGGGTCCAGGCGGCAGTCGCCGCGGTCACGTCTGCGTTCATCGCCGCGCCGCTGCCGCGGGGGCCGAAGCAGTAGCGGCACCCGGCTCGGCACGAGGTGGTAGGGCAAAGCAGGAGGTGGCCGGCGGTCACAGGTCCGCCCCGATGCCATAGTCCGAGTGGATCCGGATGCTGCAACCAGACTGACTAGACTCGCTGTCCCCGTGGGGCTCCGCCATCTTCGCGCGAACAGTGAGGATCCGCGCCTTGGTCCCTTCGTCAATTCCGTCCGATCGGTAGAGGCATTGCAGCGCCTCGGCGGCCGCCCGCCGGACGTGCCACTCCCTGGCGCCGAGTGCAGAGACCAGCGGCCCCACCGCTCGCGGGTCGCCCAGCGCTGCGGCGGCCGCAGGTTGGCCGCCGAGCGCGGCCAACACGGCCTCCACCAAGGGCCCTTCGCCGATGGCATCCAGGGCCTCTACCGCCACACGCCGGACGCTGGCGATCCCCGCGAGCGCGCTGACCAAAGGCTCCACAGCCCCAGGGTCTCCCAGCACGGCTGTGGCCGACGGCTGACCGCTGAGAGCAGCGGCAACGGCCTTCGCCAGACTCCGTTCGCCCAGGACACCCAGCGCCTCCGCAACCGCTCCCAGGAAGTCCTCGTTGCTGTCTGCCAGGGCGAGGATCAGCGGCTCCACTGCCCGCGTGTCGCGCAACGCCCCCAGCGCCTTTGCGGATACCAACCGGACCCTCCATTCGGAGTCCCCCAGCGCCTGGACCAGCGGATCCGCCGCCGCCGGATCGCGAAGTGCGCCCAGCGCCTCCGCGGCCGCGTGCCGGACGCTGTCGTCCTTGTCCCCCAGCGCGCGGACCAGGGGCGCTACCGCCCGCCGGTCGGCCAACGCCCCCAGTCCCGTGGCTGCGAGGTCCCGGACGCGAGGGTCCTCGCCTCCCAGCGCTCCGATCAGCGGCTGCAGAGCAGGCTCGCCCAGCGCGGCCAGCGCCTCGGCTGCGGCGCGCGCGACGGCCCAGTCCCCATCCGCTAGCGCCCGGACCAGCGGATCCACCGCCCCAGGGTCGCGAAGAGCGCCCAACGCCTTCGCGGCCGCCCGCCGGACGTCGCCGTCCCCTTCCCCCAGCGCGCGGGCCAGCGGCTCCATAGCCCGCGGATCGTCCAGTGTGGCCCAGTGCCTTGTTTGCCCGGAGAGCGCCGTGGTGACGGCTTCCGCCAAGCGCCCTTCGCCGAGCGGCCCCAGCCCCTTCGCGGCCGCCCGGCGGACGTCCGGGTCGGGGTCCCCCAGCGCTCGGATCAACGGCTCCGCCGCCCGCGTGTCGCCAACGGCGCCCAATGCGGCCGCGGCTGCTGTCCGGACGGACCTCTGGCCGTCCCCCAGCGCGCCTATGAGAAACTCCACCGCCCGCGAGTCGCCAAGGGCACCCAGCGCCTCTGCCGCCGCCCGCCGGATGTCTCTTCCCTTGTTCGCGAGGGCGCGGACCAGCGGCGCCAGAGCGGGCTCGCCCAGGGCCGCCAGCGCCCGCGCGGCCGCTTCACGGACGACGTTGCTGTCGTCGCCCAGTGCGCGGACCAGCGGCCCCACCGCGCGCGGATCGCCCAAAGCGCCCAGCGCTTCTGCAGCCGCCTCTTGGACGGTTTTGCTGCGCCCGTCGCCAAGAGCCCGGACAAGCGGCTTCACCGCCCGCAAGTCACCCAGTTGTCCGAGTGCCTTCGCCGCCACCGCCCGCGTCTGCCAGTTGAACGACCACAGCTTCAGTACCAACCACGACCGCCGGATCATCGCCGGTCTCCTGCCCGACGATGTGCCGGGCCGGAAGCGGCACCCCTGCCGCCAACCAGGAGCCCTTCCTGCATTGCCTCCCGCACCCATCCCCGCGCCATCGCCAACTTCGCCCCAGCCCCCGCCTCCCCCGCCACCTCCACGAACCCCGGATGCCCGCCCCACACCTCCCGCAACAACCCATCCAGCTCCGCCGCCTGCCACAGATCCTCCGGCCGATGCTCCTCCGGCCACCGCCGGTAAGCCTCCGGCACCCGCACCGCCGCGCTCGCCAGGTGGATCACCGCATCGTAGCGCCGGTAGTGGTCCTCCAGGCTGGTGCCCTTCATAGCGGAGAACGACTGCCGCGAGTGCCCGAACGTCTGCCAGAACGCGCAGGGATCGAGCGTGCCCCGGTGCGTCAGAAGGACCCGCTTGCCCGTGCCGGCCAGCGCGATCGCCCGCGAGGCCTTCCCATCCTCCGCCGACAGGCCTGCCATCGTTCACCCCCGTCCACGTCGGTTGCGCTCTTCGGTGGCGGCGGCGAGGTTCCTCCGTCCGCGCCAAGTGGTAGAATAGCCTGTGGAGACGGTCATGAGCGGGCCGGCGCTGAAGGGGTAATGGCATGACGGTGAAAGAGCGGATGCGCGAGCTGATCGAGGAACAACCGGAGGATGCCACCTACGAAGAGATCCTCCGCGAGTTGGCCCTTGCGGCGATGGTGCAGCGTGGGATGGCGGACATTCGCGAAGGGCGGGTGGTCTCCAACGAAGCTGTGGCAGAACGACTGCGTCAATGGCAGAGCTGAGGTGGACCGACCAGGCGGCCACCTGCCTCGAGGAGATTCACGCCTACATCGCCGAGGTTCCGCCCAACACTCCCCCCACCACATCCAACTCCAGCTCGAACCGCAGCTCCGGCCGGCAGATGTCGGCGCCCACCGCCACCGCCGGCAGATCCCCCAGACCGCGTTCGGCCAGCACCCGCCGCACCTCGCTCAGATCCGACACCTCGCGCACGTAGAGCCCCGCCCGCAGCGTCTGCGCGAAGCACATCCGACGCGACTCCAGCAGCGCCGCGAGCACGTCGAGCGTCCGCTCCGCCTGCTCCCCGGCGTGCTTGCCGCGCACGCTGGTGCCATCGCGGCCGATGCTGTTCGTGCCAGAGACCAGCAAGCGCCGGCAGCCCGGCAGCGTCAGCTCCACCGCCCGGCTCAGCGCCGCGCCGTAGTCCCGCGGTGAGCCCTGCAGCGGCGAGGGCACCTCGGCGACGGAGCCCACGTCGGCCGGGATGCCCATCGCCCACGCGCCGATGCAGAGCGCGGTGCCGGCGTGGTTCGCCGCGCCCACCGCGGTGCTCGCCGGGAGGAGCTGGTCGAACAGCCCGCGGCTGGCGAAGAAGCCGTTGCGCACCGCGTTCAGCTCGTCATACCAGTCGAGGATGCGGTCGACGT
>JACPDV010000146.1:620-3211 GCA_016183835.1 Armatimonadota bacterium | reverse complement strand
TGGAGCGGGGTGCTGACGGTGTGATGCAGAGCGGAGGGGTGTGCATGGTGGAGCCAGGTCCCTACCACACCATCGCGCGGCTGCTACTCGCCTGCGGCGCCGTCGCTCTCGGCACTAGTGGCGACCGGTACGCGCCTTGGGTGTTCCGCGTCCCCGAGGGCGCCGCTGACCCATGGCCAGCCTTGGTCCAGTCGGCTGACGCCTTTGAGGAGGCATGTGCCGAGGACAAGGGACTCGCGCCGGACGCCTTGGGCGCTCTGCGGGTTGGCGACTGCGCTGCTCGCGCCTATGCTGGCCCGGCCTTCGACCCGACCACCGGGGCCAGGGCAAGCTACCTGGCGCTGGAGTGGCGCTTGCCCCGAGCGCGTCGGCGCAGCCCTGGTGTTGTGACGGACGGCCCTCCGCTCCACACTTGCCTGCGGTTGTTGGATGCGGGAGCGCAAGCGATGGCTGTAGACCTGCCAGGCTGCTGACGCACGGTCCGGCGAGGCCTGTCGGTGGACCTGAACCCTTTGGGGAACGCGTGGCGATGGCGGCGATCAAGCGAGGCGCACGTGTCGCGAACGCGTGGCAACGATGCAGTGTCCCCGTACAAGGTGGTGTCCCCTCAAGAGGCGCGCAGAAGGCGGATACGCCGAAGGCGTGTCCCTACTCCGCCACCTTCACCTCGTCCAGCAGGTGCTGCTCGTCCAGAAACTGCACGATGTTCTTGATCTTGTTCATCCGCCCCGTGACATAGCAGTGCACCACGAACGACCCCGTCGTGTTCCACCCGGCCGTGGGGAGGATCAGGCGCGTCTCGCGCTTGCGGCAGCAGGGACAAGCCGGCTTCAGGTTCATCAGCTTGTCCTCGTCCATCTTCACGCCTTCGATTTCAATCACTGGCACGGTCGTACTCCCCACGCTTCTTTCGGCCTGGCCGCCCAGCCCCGGGTTCGGCCCTCGTCATTGCGAGGAGGTCGGCCGACGAAGCAATCCCGATCGTCACCCGCTGGCGAACGCGATTGCTTCGTCGCTGCGCTCCTCGCAATGACGGTGCCGGGTCGCTTGCCCATCCCGTACCGCCGTCCTCATCGCAACTGGTAGTTCGGCGCCTCGCGGGTGATGGTCACGTCGTGCGGGTGGCTCTCACGCAGCCCGGCCGCCGTGACCCGCACGAACTGCGTCTGCGTCCGCAACTCCTCGATGCTCGCCACGCCGCAGTAGCCCATGCCGGCCCGGATGCCGCCCACCAGGTGAAACACCAGCGACGCCAACGGCCCCTTGTACGGCACCCGCCCTTCGATTCCTTCCGGCACGAAACCATCTCCCCCCGTCGTCGCCGTGACCCGCGGGTAGCGCTCGCTTCCCGACCGCATCGCCGCCAGGGAGCCCATCCCGCGATACTCCTTGTAGGTCCGCCCCTCGAACAGGACCGTCTCGCCCGGGCTCTCCTCGGTGCCGGCGAAGAGGCCGCCGATCATCACCGCGTGCGCGCCCGCCGCGACCGCCTTGGTGCAGTCGCCCGAGTACTTGATCCCGCCGTCGGCGATGATCGGCACGCCGCTCCCCTCGGCCGCCTCGGCGCAGTCGGCGATGGCGGTGATCTGGCTCATCCCCGCGCCCGAGATCACGCGCGTGGTGCAGATGCTCCCCGGCCCCATGCCCACCTTCACCCCGTCGGCCCCGGCGTCGATCAGCGCCCGCGTGCCGTCGGCGGTGGCCACGTTGCCCGCCACGATCTGGATGTCTGGGCCGAACTTGCGGCGCAGCTCGCGGAGCGTCTCGAGCACCGGCTCGGAGTAGCCGTGGGCGGTGTCGATGAAGAGCACGTCCACGTTCGCCGCGAGGAGCCGCTCGGCGCGCTCCAGGCCCGCCTTGCCGGTGCCCACCGCCGCGCCCACGCGCAACCGGCCGAGCTCGTCCTTGCAGGCGTTGGGGAACTCGATCACCTTGCGGATGTCCTTGACGGTGATCAGCCCGCGCAGCCGGTACTCGCTGTCGACCACCAGCAGCTTCTCGATGCGGTGGCGGTGGAGCAGCTCCTGGGCGGCGTCGAGCGTGGTGCCCTCGGGCACGGTGACCAGGTTCTCGGAAGTCATGTAGACGCTGACCGGCTGGCTGATGTCCTTGACGAAGCGCAGGTCGCGGTTGGTGAGGATGCCGCAGAGGCGGCCGTCGTGCTCGGTGACGGGCACGCCGCTGATGCGGAAGCGAGCCATCAGGTCGAGCGCCTCGGCCACGGCGGCGGTGGGCGGGAGCGTGATCGGATCGACGATCATGCCGCTCTCCGAGCGCTTCACCTTGTCAACTTAGAGGGCCTGGTCCTCGATGCTCAGGTTGCGGTGGATCACGGCGAGCCCGCCCTCCTGGGCCAGGGCGATGGCCAGGCGCGCTTCGGTCACCGTGTCCATGGCGGCGCTCAGGATGGGCACGCTGAGGCCCACCTGCCGCGTGATGCGGGTGCGCACCTCCACGGCGTCGGGCATCACGCGGGCGTAGCCGGGCACCAGCAGGACGTCGTCGAAGCTCAGCGCCTCGCGGCCGAAACGCCGCTCCCACGCTGGGAGACCCTCGGGCTCGGGGATCCTCATTGCACCAACCTCCGCAGC
>JACPDV010000146.1:0-604 GCA_016183835.1 Armatimonadota bacterium | reverse complement strand
TCCGCAGCTCACCGATGGTCTCGGTGTAGCTCCTGCCGTTGAGAAACACGCTCGACCCGCCGCCGATCACGATGTCCACGCCCAGGTCCACCACCGACCGGATGTTGTCCGGACTCACCCCGCCGTCCACGGCGATCCGGGTGTCGAGCCCACGAGCGTCGAGCATCAACCGCACGCCTTCGATCTTCCGCAGCATCGGCTCGAGGAACGGCTGCCCGGCGAAGCCGGGATTGACGGTCATCACGGTGACCTGGTCGATGTAATCCAGGATGGGCTCGATCAGCACCGGCGAGGTGGCGGGATTGAGTGCGACGCCGGTGTCCACTTCCTCGAAGCTGCGGATCAGTTGCAGCGTGCGGAGGAGGTGCGTGCAGGCCTCCGGGTGCACCGAGACCGTGCCGGAGCCGGAGAGGATGAACGGCTCGATGTGCCGGTCGGGCTCGAGGACCATCAGGTGCGTGTCGAACGGCAGCTCGGTGAGCGGGCGGAGCGCCTCGAGCACGATCACGCCGAGCGTCAGGTTGGGCACGAACTGCCCGTCCATCACGTCGAAATGGAGCAGATCGGCGCCGCCGGCCTCCAGCTCGGCCACCTCCTCGCCCAG
>JACPDV010000145.1 GCA_016183835.1 Armatimonadota bacterium | reverse complement strand
CGCGAGCCGCCGTACCGTGCGCGCCTCGTGCACGGTGCGGGTGAGCGGCTTCTCGGTGTAGACGTGCTTGCCCAGGCGCATGGCCATGGCGGTGGCTGCGGCGTGGCTATGGTCGGGCGTGGCCACGGTCACCGCCTCGATCTCGGGCATCTCCTCCAGCATCCGGCGGTAGTCGCGGTAGACCTTGGCGTTGGGGAAGCGCTGCTTGGCCCCGCCGATCTGGCGGTCGTCCACGTCGCAGAGGGCGATGATGTTCTCGCCGGCGACGCCGTCGATGTCGCCCGCGCCGCGCCCGCCGCAGCCGATGCAGCCGATGTTGAGCTTCTGCTCGGGCACCGGGTCGGCGTCGGCGCGCTCGCTCCCGACCCAGAAGGCCAGGCTGCTGGCGGCACCCAGTTGCAGGAAACGGCGGCGGTCGACAGACGTGTCCATCACAGCTCTCCTCGGCGTCGCCCCCACGTCGCACACCACTCGGTCCGGTTGGTCAGAGCGTCCAGCCCTGGCGGTACGGCGGGCGGATTAGCACATCGGCGTCGGGGCAGGCCGGCACCCGCATGCGTTTGGCGTCCCACGAAATGCGCCGGTTGAGCCGCAGGGCCACGCAGCCGAGCACCACCACCTCGGTGAGGAACGCCGCATACCCGAAGTTCGACATCGCCGGCGGGCCACCTTTGCAGGCGTTGATCCACTCCTGGTGATGACTCGGCGAGCGCGGGAGCGTTTTGGGCGGGTTCTGGAAGCCCTCGAACTGCTTCCGCGGCAGCAGGATGCGGGCGTCGCCGTAGTCGTGGGGCGAGTAGAGCGTGCCCTTGTCGCCGATCAGCAGCGAGCCGCTGTCGATCACGGGCTCGCCCATGAACAGCTCCTCGGGAGGCGTCCTGCCGCCGTCGTACCAGGTGAGCCTCACCGGCGGCTTGTCGCCGCGGGCGGGGAACTCGTAGGTCAGGATGGACCACGACGGAAAGCTCTCCGCGTGCTGCGTCGACTGCGCCCAGACGTCCACCGAGGAGGGGTAGCCCAGCTCGAGGGCCATGAACGGCATGTTGAGCGTGTGGCAGGCCATGTCGCCCAGGGCCCCGGTGCCATAGTCGAACCAGCCGCGCCAGGCGAAGGGCAGGTACTCGTGGCGGTAGGGACGCACGGGCGCCGGTCCCAGCCAGAGGTCCCAGTCCAGCCCCTCGGGCACGTTCTCGGGTTTGGCGGGGCGGTCAATGCCCTGCGGCCAGACGGGCCGGTTGGTCCACACGTGCGCCTCGGTCACCGTGCCGAGGGCGCCCGAGCGGACGACCTCCACCGAGGTGCGGAGCTGGCCGTTGGCGGTGCCCTGATTGCCCATCTGGGTGGCCAGCTTGGGGTTCTCCAGCGCGAGCCGCCGTACCGTGCGCGCCTCGTGCACGGTGCGCACCAGCGGCTTCTCGGTGTAGACGTGCTTGCCCATCCGCATCGCCATCACGGTGGCGGCGGCGTGGGTGTGATCGGGCGTGGCCACGGTGACCGCCTCGATCTCCGGCACCTCCTCCAGCATCTTGCGGAAGTCCTTGAAGCGCCGCGCGTTCGGGAACCGCCCCACCGCGTTGCCCATCTGCCGGTCATCCACGTCACACAGCGCGATCACGTTCTGGCTCGAGACGCCCTCGACATCGCCCCAGCCGCGCCCGCCGCAGCCGATGCAGCCCACGTTGAGCTTCTGCTCGGGCACCGGATCGCCGTCGGCGCGCCGGATCCCGGTCCAGAACGCCAGGCCAGCGGTGGCACTCAGTTGCACAAAGCGGCGGCGGTCCACGTCAACTCCCATGTCCACTGCTCCTCGTCCCCCCGGCCGGACGCCCGACACCGGCGCCCACTCTCCCGTTCCCCGCCGGAGCGGGCCGACCTTCACGGCGGCCCGGACTCAGGGGGCGGGTTTGGGTGACAGCCGCAGCCCGACCCCGCCCGCGCCCACCCGGCAGGAGACGCGGTGCAGCACCAGGTTGGTCACGCCGGGCCGCGACTCGCCCGGCAGCCAGAGCCACGCGTCACGGATTGGCTTGACCGCGTCGAGGAGGTTCGCCTCCGACTGATCGCCGCGCGGGTCGAAGCGGCCGAACCCGTTGGGCGTGGCGCCCTTCAGGTTCGAGTTCATGTTGCACAGCAACATGCCCGCGTGCGCCGCCGGGCTGGTCTCGTCGTGCCAGATCCGGTCGGCATCGGCGCCCAGCTCGTTCACCCAGAACAGATCGCCGAGCAGCAGCACCCGCGCACCCGCGCCCGAGCCGCTCAGGCTCACCCGCGCCGTGTGCGGCGAGTTGACGGGCATCAGCAGCGACGAGAGCAGCGCGAAGCTGCCCTCGAAGCCCTTCACCGCGATCAGTGGCCGGTCGGGCGCGGTCTGGTACGAGAACCGGGTGGCGTCGATGCTCAGCTCGCCGGAGTCGTCCAGTGCCAGGGCCTGCGGCACCTGCGACTCGATCTCGTGGTACACGCTCCGCACTAGCAGCCGGCCGCCCCGGGTCACCGTGTAGGGCCGCTCGGAGGTTCCCGTGGCCCCGCAGTAGACCGCCACCGGGCTCGGCTTGCGCCGCTGACCGCCCGCCACTTCCACCCAGTGCTCCATCAGTGAGCCGCCTTGCAGCGCCTGCGCCAGCACACCGGTCTGCTCCAGTCCCTCCACCCGCAGCCCGCCGGCGGCCTTGTCGTTGGTGCCGATCCCCGTCAGGTTCGCCTGGCTCAGGTAGATCCGGCCGTTCGCCTGATCGCAGGCGTCCACCACAATCCCGCTGCCGGTGGGTGCGAGGACCGAGAGGTCCGTCAGCCGCGCATGCGACGGGCCGCGCAGTTGGAGCACGCTGCCGCCGTGCGGACCCTTCCAGTGCAGCACCGTGCCGGTCTCGGCGGCGCCATCGCCCAGCAGCTCGACCTCGCGCTCCGGCGGCAGCTCCAGCGTCCGGTCGATGGGCCAGTCGCCGCGCGGCAGGTGGACCGCCATCGGCTGGCCCGCCGGCGCCGAGCGGCACCTCGATCACGCTGCCGGGCCGGTAAGGCGGAGCGCCAGGGAGCTGCGGCGGATCGGCCGAGATGCTCTCCGGCGCCACCTGGCGCTCGCCGTAGCGCACGAAGCGGCCGGTCTCCTTCACCGCCTGGGCCGGCGGAAGCGAGTACTGGTTGCCGATCAACGCCTGGTCGCCCCAGGTCATCCAGACCTGCGGCGCGGTGACGCCCGGACGAGAACGGATCTGGTTGTCCATCACCAGCCACGGGCCACCGTTGCCCAGCAGGATGGCCGCCCCGTTGGTGTCGACGATCCGGTTGTGCGTGATGGAGCAGGGCGAGCCCCACGTGTGCTGCCCGGCGAAGTTGACAAAGCACTGCGAGCCGATGCTCGTGTTCCCGATGAACGAGAAGACCAGCAGGTTGGCGGAGCTGATGTCGGCCTTGGTGGAGCCGAGGACAATCGGTGAAGCGACAGCGGAGCACCAGGTTCTCGGCTTGTCCCGCCCCGTCGGGAGTCTGGAACAGGAGACCAACCCGGCAGCCGCGGATCCACACGTCCGCGGTCTCGTTGTAAGTCGAGAACTTGGGGCCGTATTGCAGGCCGACCACCGCCTTGCCGCCGCCGTCGATGCTGAGCCGCCGAAGGCTCGAGTACCAGGCGTCGTAGCGCAACACCGGCTCCGTCTCGGGGCCGTCCCACAGCAACGTGGTGGTGGCGGGGTCTTCGCCCACCACGTTGATGCCCATGCCATCGGTGTGGGCCTTGCGGTCGGTGTGCAGGCCGGCGGTCACGCGGTAGGTGCCGGCGGGGAGGTAGAGCACGGTGTGGTCACGATGCTCGCGGAGGTCGTCGAGGGCGCGCTGCAGCGCGGCGGTGTCGTCGGCTTTGCCGTCGCCCACGGCGCCGTAGTCGGCCTTCGCGTTCGCCCAGCCGGCGAGCGCGCCGTGGAAGACTTCGCCGCCGTGCGCGGCGGTGAGCGCCGCGCAGAGCAGGCTAGTCCACCAGCCTGAACGAGAAGAGATCCGCATCTTTGAGCCTCACCCGCAGCCGCACGGGCTTGCCGGCCAGCTCGCCCGGCGATCGCTCGCCCCACTTCAGCTCCGCGGCGATCTCGTCGCCGAAGAGCAGGGCGCAGCTCGCGCAGTCGAAGCCCGGGTACGGCGTCCCGTGCTCGTCGCACAGCTCCGCCCTGACCGAGCCCACCGCCGACGTGCTGTAGTTGATCACCAGCCGCTTGCCAGCAAACACCAGCGGCCGGGTGAGCAGCTCGCCGCCGGCGAACCCCGCGTTGACCGAGACGAAGCCGTCGGTCCGGATCACCCCGCGGCGGAGCTGGTGACCGGGATGCCGGTAGTGCTCGTTCCAGTACAGCGAGATCTCGCTCGGCGAGGTCTCCGCCAGCCCCCAGGCGAGGTAGTTGTTGCGCTCGGTCCAGCAGTCGGGGTCCAGCCCCGGCCGGAGGAACGCCTCGCGCCAGCGCTCGAAGTGCAGGCCGTCGCGGCTGCTCATCAGCACGCCGTCGTTCACCCCGGCGGCCTTGTGCTCGGGGAACTTGGTGCGCTCGGGCACGAAGCGGCAGGGGAAGCCCAGGTACAGCTCCGGCGCCCGCGGGTAGGGCGCGATGGCGTTGGTGTAGAGGTGCTCCGGCCCCGCGCCCTGGTAGTCGAGCCACTGTCCCGGCGACCAGTGGATGAAGTCCTTGGAGCGGGCGACCTTGACGTCGCGCACACCGTCGCGGCCGGCACGGTAGTAGGCCACGTACTCGCCGCGGAGCGGGTCGAAGAAGCCCAGGTTCTGCGAATCGAAGTCGCCGTCGGTGAGCACCGGCTCGGCTTGCAGCAGGCGCCAGTGGAGGCCGTCGGGCGAACCGAAGGCGCCCAGCTTGCTGTGCGGACCGATGCTGCCGAAGGCCTTGTAGCGCTGATCCGCCGGCGCGGCCGGGTTGCTGTCGAGGAAGGGCGTGAAGTTGTGCGAGCCGTCGTCCTGCCAGACGATGTTGTTGTCCTTCGAGCCGTGGCTTTCGAACAGCCCCAGGCTCGGCCGGGTGAACTGGACCCCGTCGGTGCTCTCGGCCACGCAGGTGCACTGCCGGCCGTCCTCCTCGCTGCCGAGTCCGCGGTAGTAGAGGCGCCAGCCGCTCTCCACGCGCATCACGGTGACGTAGGCACACAGGCTGCCCTCCCACGGCCGGTCGAAGGTCAGGACGACTTCGCGCGGCGTGGGCGAGTGGAGCACCCGCCGGGCCTCGCCGGAGAGAGCGTCGAGCAGGAACGAGTCGACGAAGAGCTGCGGACGCGAGCCGATCTCCACCATGGTCTTGCTCCCCGGCTCCGCCCGAGCGACGCCGAAGCTCGGGTCGGCCAGCACGTTCGCCGGCGGTTCGGCGAGAACGGCCCAGGCCAGGACGAGACACCACATGCGGGCCTCCGGCCGGATCCGTTCGCGCCGGCGGGGGCGTCACCTGCCGCACCCGGCATTCGACCCGGCGGGCCGGAATGTGGCACAATGGGCCGGCGCGAAGGACGCCGAGGGGATGGACGCCACACCCTCACAACCCGAGCCGGACGAGGAGCCCGCCCGCGGCCGCGACCTCCGCGAGCCCGTGGACCGCGTCGTGGGCCTCGCCCTGCGGCTCCTCGACACCCCGCTCGACCCGCTGCAACGCGAGTACGCCGAGACCCTCCGTGATTCGGCGGAGACGCTCCTCGGCCTGCTCGACGAGTTGGCCGGCACCGCTCCCGGCGAGCCCGGCCGGCTCGCGCAGGAGCCGGCCGAAGACGGCCGCCCGCACGTCTTGGTGGCCCTCGCCAACCCGGTCGGACAGCGCCTGGTGCGGCGGCTCCTGGAGCGCTTCGGCTGCCGCGGGGACGCCGCCGCCGACGGGCACGCCGTGGTCCAGCGCGCGGCCGAGCAGGCCTACGACGTGGTCGTTATCGACTGCCGCCTGCCCGACCCGGACGGCTTCGAGACCGCCCTGGCGCTGCGCCGGATGGAGTCCGGCGAGCGGCACGCGGTGGTGGTGGGCGCGGTCTCACCGGACCGGCCGGGCGACCGCGACCTGGCACTTGCCGCCGGCATGGACGACTGCCTCGACCTCCCCGTGCACGCGGAGGAGCTGCGCCGGGTGCTCGAGCGGTGGGTCTTCCGCCGCGGGCCGGCGCCGGTGCTTCCCGTCGGCGAGCCGCTCGACCCCGTGGCGCTGCGCCGCCTCGAGGAGCTGGCCACCGACGACGAGCCGGACGTGGCCGACCAGATCCTGCGGACTTTCTCGCGTGACCTGCCGGCTCAGATGCAGGCACTCGGCGAGGCGGTGACCGCCGGCGACCCAGCCGCCGTGAAGGCCGCCGCCCACAAACTGAAGGGCGCCAGCGCCAACCTCGGCGCGCTCCGCCTCGCCGCCCTGGCCTCCGGCGAGTCCGGGCGCTTCGCCGAGGGCCACGCGCACCTGCTCCACGAGGCCGAGCGAGTCCTCGAGGCGCTCCACCGGCGGCTCGGCGACGGTTGAGGGGTCAGCGCACCCGCAGCGTTCGGCTGGCCCGCGCGCCTCGTCCCGAGTCGTCCCAGACCACCAGCGTCACCACGTAGTCGCCCGGCTGCGCGAAGGTGTGGCCCACCTCGGCCCGACTCTCGGGCGGCCCGTCGCCGAAGTCCCAGAGCCATGACACCAGCTTCCCTGCGGCCGCCGCCGCGGTGCTGCGGAAGTCCACGGCCCGTCCGGCGGCCGCCTCGACCGGTCCGTCCCACGCGGCGGTCGGCGCGGCGTGGGCGAACGGCTTGGCGGCCGGTAGCTCGTTGCGCGCGTTGCCTTCCACGGTGCAGTCGGTCCACTCGTGGGCGGTCGCGTCGCCCGGCCCCACCACGGCCGCGCCCTGGTTGTTCCGGATCCGGCAGCGGCGGAAGTCGAGCTGGTCGATCTGTCCGCCGCCGAGCTGCAGCCCCCAGCGGCTGTTGCCGTCGAACTCGCACTCCTCGAACACCATCCCCTGGCAGTTGCCGTTGGTCCGCAGGCCGTGCGCGCCGTCCTGCGGGTAGATCATCTTCGCCCGGCCCGACACGTTGTCGTTGAACTTGCAGCGGTAGAAGTAGCTGCGGTGGATGCCGTTGGTCTCGCCCTGGAGCTGCGCGCCCCACTGGATGCACTGCCGGAAGACGTTGTCGGCGTAGTAGACGTCGTCCTTGCCCGTGGTGCCCGAGACCGACAGCCCAATCTGCTGACCGTCGTCCACCGTGTTGCCGGTGATCACCAGGCGGCTGCCGATGGCCTCGATGCCGATGAACTTGACCACGCCCGAGTGGTCGGAGATCACGTTGCGCCGGACGGCGCAGTCGTCGCAGCCGCCCACGCTGAGCCAGTGGTCGATCTGGTTGTCCTCGATCACGCTGCGGTCGCAGCCGCCCCAGATCTCGATGCCCAGCCCTTCGCCGCCGGAGCCGGTGATGGTGTTGCCGCGGATCACCAGCTCGGTGGAGCCGTCGTCGGTGAGGATCCCGCCCCGGCCGGTGTTGCGGATGGTGCAGTGCTCCACGCGGTTGCGAGAGCTGCCCCAGGCGAGGCGGATGCCCGCGCCCCAGGCAGTCTCGGCGG
The DNA here is from genome assembly GCA_016183835.1 of Armatimonadota bacterium. Lineage (GTDB taxonomy): Bacteria > Armatimonadota > UBA10988 > UBA10988 > UBA10988 > JACPDV01. The sequence goes on along the minus strand of JACPDV010000145.1, from coordinate 12,046 downwards.
CGATGTTCTCGATAGTGCAGTCGCGGATCACGCTGTCGGTCACGCCGCCGGTCTTGGTCGGGTTGTTGCCGCTGAAGAGGATCCCGTGCGGCCCCCAGGTCTGCGCGGCGCCGAGGTTCCGAATGGCCAGGTCGTGGAGGAGCAGCCGGCGCGCGTTCCCGCCGGAGATGCCCTGGGTGACCTTGACGTTGCCCTGCGCGTCGAAGCCGATGCCCCCCACCTCGCCGTCCTCGCAGCCGCTGATATCCACGAACGAGCCGGGCTGCTCGCCACCGTGGAGGACCACGGTCTGGTCCGCCCCGGCGCCGAGGAGCTTCACGCCGGGCTTCAGGTGCAGGGCGGCGGCGATGGTGTAGGTGCCGGCGGCTAGGCGGACGGTGTCGCCCGGCTGCGCGGCGGCCAGGGCGGCCGGTAGCGCGGCGGGGTCGCCGGGCGCGACCTGCACCTCGCGGGCGTGGGCGACGGTGGTGAGCAGGCACCAGAGGCACACCACCTCAGCGGTTGAAACCGGCGCTGACCCAGGCGAAGTCCGCCTTCGCGGACTCCGGTTCCAGAACCCGCGCAGGCAAGTTTGGCGTTCGCGAGCGGCGGCTTCAGCCGCGGGACTCAACGCCGGGCTCGCCGCTGCACTCATCGCCGAACCCATCGCCCTCATCGCCTATCTCCGTCCTGCCGGTTTCGCCCAACATCCGGCCCTCCCTGCCGCCGGAAGGACAGGCGCCACCCCGCGCGAACCCGCCGGCCCGACGGGAGGCGTGATGAGCACCTTGACCATGCGCGAGCGGATGCTCCGCACCATGCGCGGGCAGCCGGTCGACCGCGTGCCGTTCGTGCAGTACGACGGCATCGCCGCGCCGAACAGCGAATGCTGGGAGGTGGTCGGGCGCGACAACCTGGGCGTGCTGCGCTGGTGCGGCGTGCACGGCACGCGGGCGCCCAACTGCTGGTTCGAGCACCAGGACTTCGAGCGCGGCAGCCGGCGGCGGCGGACCGTGCTCCATACCCCCGCCGGCGCCATCGCCGAAGAGCGCGCCTTCGAGGAGTTCTACGGCTCGTCGTCGGTCTACGAGCATTTCGTCAAGGAGCCGCGCGACTACGAGGTGCTGCTGGCCTACCTCCGCGACACGGAAGTCTTCGCCGAGCCGTCGGGCCTGCTCGCCGCCATCCGGGACCTGGGCGACGACGGTCTCCCGCACGCCGCCGTGGTGCGCACGCCGTGGCAGCAGCTCTGGGTGCAGTGGGTCAGTCTGGCCGACCTGTCCGTGCACACCGTCGAGTGTCCCGGCATCCTGGCTGAGGTGATGGCCGAGCTGGAGCGGATCGAGCTGGACATCTTCGAGGTGGTGCGCGAGGTGGCGGCGGAAGTGCCGCTGTCCCACGTGGACATCCCGGACAACATCACGGCGCCGGCCATCGGCGAGGCGCGCTTCCGTGAGCACTGCCTCCCGCTCTACCAGCGCCTGGCGGCGATGCTGGAGCCCTTCGACGTGCCGGTGTTCGTGCACCTCGACGGCGACCTGAAGCCGCTCTGGGGCGCCATCGGGGAGACAGGAATGCGGGGCATCGACTCCCTCTCGCCGCCGCCCGACAACGACACCAGCGTGGCCGACGCGGTGCGCCTGTGGCCGGACATGGCGATCTGGATCAACTACCCCTCGTCGGTGCACCTGCAGCCGGCGGAGGTGGTGTACGAGCAGACGCGGCGGATGATCGCCGAGGCCGGGCCGACCGGGCGGCTGCAGATCCAGGTCTCCGAGAACGTGCCGCAGTTCGCCTGGCGGACCAGCTACCCGGCCATCGTGGCGGCGATCCGGGACGCGGCGGGTTAGCCCGCCCCTCGTTTCCGCCCGCCCTCGTGCGCCATGCGCTGCATCAGGAACCGCGCCCCGGCGCCCAGCTTCGCCTCGCCCAGCGGCGCCTGCGACAGCGCGAGCTGGATGAGCTGTTCCTGGCAGTTGACCGGCGGCTCGCCGTCCCGACGCTGTACCCGGGTCCAGGTGGTGTCGGAGTGCAGCTCCCAGGCCTTCACGTTGTCGGCCAGGTTGAGCCGCACGATCTCGCCGATCAGCCGCTGCTTGAGCGCCTCGTCCTCCACCGGGAACATGGTCTCGATCCGCCGGTTCAGATTGCGGTCCATCAGGTCGGCCGAGGCCAGATACACCTCTTCGTCGCCGCCGTTGTGGAAGTAGTAGATCCGCGAGTGCTCCAGGAACCGCCCGACGATGCTGCGGACGCGGATGGTCTCGCTGACACCGGGCACGCCGGGCACCAGCCCGCAGATGCCGCGCGAGATCAGATCGATGCTCACGCCCGCCTGCGACGCCCGATAGAGGGCCTCGATCACCTTCGGCTCGATCACCGCGTTGACCTTGGCGACGATCCGCCCGGGCCGCTGCGGGGTGGAGCGCGCGGCCTCGCGGTCGATCAGCTCGATCAGCTTCGCCTTCAGGTGCCGCGGCGCCACCGAGAGCTTCTGCCACTCGCCATACTCGCTGTAGCCGGTGAGGATGTTGAACAGGTGGGTCACGTCCTCGCCGAGGTCGGGCCGGCAGGTGAACATCCCGATGTCCGTGTAGAGCCGGGCGGTGGCGGGGTTGTAGTTGCCGGTGCCGAGGTGGCAGTAGCGGCGGATGCCGTCGCGCTCACGGCGCACCACGCAGATCACCTTGCAGTGGGTCTTGAGGCCGATCAGCCCGTAGACCACGTGCGCGCCGGACTCCTCCAGCAGGCGCGCCCAGGTGATGTTGTTGCCCTCGTCGAACCGCGCCTTCAGCTCCACCAGCACGCTCACCTGCTTGCCGTTCTCGGCGGCGCGCGAGAGGGCGCGGATGATCGGCGAGTCGCCGCTGGTGCGGTAGAGGGTCTGCTTGATGGCCAGCACGTCCGGGTCGTCGGCGGCGCAGTCGACGAACTCCACCACGCTGCTGAAGCTGTCGTAGGGGTGGTGGAGCAGGATGTCGCCGCGCCGGATGGTCTCGAAGATGTCCTTGGACGACTCCCGCAGGGCGGGCACCACGGGCGGGACGAAGGGCCGGTCGCGGAGGTGGGCGAAGCCGTCGAGGCCGGTCAGCGGGAAGAAGTCAGTGAGGTTGAGCGGCCCGTCGAGGGTGTAGATGTCGGCGGGCGAGAGGCCCAGCTCGCGGCGGAGGAACTCGAGGCCGAACGGGTCGCACCCGGCCTGCACCTCCATCCGCACCGGGTTGCCGCGCTCGCGCTCCCTGAGCTCCTTCTCGATGGCGGCGAGGAGGTCGTCGGCTTCCTCCTCGTCGAAGTTGAGGTCGCTGTTGCGGGTCACACGGAAGGCGGCGCACGACTGCACGCGGAAGCCGGGGAAGAGCATCCCCACGCGGGGCCGGATCACGTCTTCGAGGAGGATATAGTCGCGCCCGCCGGTCTCCCCGGGGAGTGGCACGAGCCGCTTGAGCACGCCGGGCACTTCGACCACGGCCATCAGCGGCGGCCCGGCGGCCATCCAGGGCTGCTGGAGGGTGACCAGCAGGTTGAGCCCCAGGTTGCGGATCCGCGGGACGGGGTGGCCGGGATCGATGGCCAGCGGCGAGAGCACGGGGAAGACCTCGCCGGCGAAGTGGCGGTTGACCGCGGCCCGCTGCTGGTCGGACAGCTCGTCCGGGCCGCGGAGCCGGATCCCCTCGGCGCGCAGCCGCGGCTCGAGCTCCTCACGGTAGAGGCGGTACTGCTCGTCAATCATCTCGTGGCAGCGCTCGCGCAGCTTCTCGAGCAGCTCGGGCGGGGCGATCCCCTCGCCCTTCTCGGTCACGCCGGCACTGACCTGCTGCTGCACGACGGCCACACGGACCATGAAGAACTCGTCCAGGTTGGAGGAGACGATGGCGAGGAACTTGAGCCGCTCGAGGAGCGGGTTGTCTTCGAGGGCGGCCTCCTCCATGACCCGGTGGTTGAACTCGAGCCAGCCCAGCTCGCGGTTGATGAGCAGGTCGCGGTCCTGCCGGGGCATCGGCGCTCTCCGTGGGGGCCATTATGCCCGACGGGCGGGAGCAGATGCAACCGGCTCAGGGGGCGGAGACGGCGCGCTTCCGTCCATGGCGGCTGGAAGGAGTCCTACGCGCGGCCAACAAGACGGAACCAACGCGGCGCGACTGCGAGGCAGCCGGCTGGGTTACCGGCGCGGCGTGACCGGGGAGGACACGGCCCATGGCAGGTTCGACGTCTTCCATCGTGGACAACCGCGATGGGAACACGCTCCTGGCAGCTTTGACAGCGATGGGGAATGGTGGCCGCGAGCTGTGGGTCGCCACGGCGTTCTTTTCGTTGGCTGCGCTGCTGCTGCTGGCCGATGCCCTGACGGGCTACCAGCGCGGGCGGGTCCTCTTCGGCGACGACGCCAGCCCACGGCAACGGGAACTGCTCCTTGACCGCCTGCGACGACTCTCCGACACTGACATCCTGGCTCAGCGCGAGCAGTCACCACGTCTCATCCGGCTTGAGACCGTGGCGAGGCTGTTCGAAGACGGACGCGTCGAGGCGCGCTGCTACACGGCCAAGAAGTTCCACGCCAAGGCCTACCTGGTCGCCGGACGTGACGTCTACCCGCACCAGCTCGCCGTGCTGGGCAGCGGCAACTTCACGCGGCCGGGACTGCTGGAGAACATCGAGCTCAACGCCATCCTGACCTCTGATCAGACGGAGCAGCTCCGCGTGTGGTACGAGGAGCGCTGGGCCGAGGCGCAGGCCGATATCGTGACCGAAGATGTGCTGAACGAGATCCGCCGGCAGATCGAGCTGTACGACCCTTATTGGCTCTATCTGAAGGCGCTGTACCTGTGGGGCCAGGACCGGCAGGGCGAGGAACCGGACGGCGGCCCGCCCATCCTCGGCCGGCTGGACGAGCACCAGCGGCAAGGCTACCTGCAAGCGCTGAAGATCCTCAGTCGCGAGCACGGCGCCATGGTCTGCGACGGGGTGGGCTTGGGCAAGAGCTACATCGCCCTCGCCCTCATGCAGGAGTACTGCCGGCAAGGGAAGCGGGTCCTGCTCCTGGCCCCCAAGAACATCCTTACCCACAGTTGGCAAGGCTACCTGGCGGAGCACCTGGCCGACTACCGGGAGCCGTTCGGCAGCATCGAGGACCGGGCCATGACCGAGCTCGGCTTCGACCCTACGGAGCTCGAGAACGGGACCGACGCCCTCACGGAGTTGCAGCGTGCCAGGCTGCGACTGCTTGAAGGCTATGCCGACCGCGCCGACCTGATCGTCGTCGATGAGTCGCACAACTTCCGCACCAGCTCGGCGAACCGGTTCAAGAACCTGTTCCGCATCCTCGGGCCGCGCCGCGACCGGCGGAAGGACGTACTCCTCCTCACGGCGACACCGATCAACACGCAGTACGTGGACGTCAGCAACCAGCTATCCCTCATCACCCACGAGGCCGGTCGGCTGGCGGGTCACCCGATAGAGCGGATCCGCGCGGCTGCGCGGCAGGCCGACCGGGAACAACCCACGCCCCCGGGCGTGCAGTTGGAGCTGGTGTTTGAGGAACCGGTCGGCGACCTGTTGCAGCAGGTGTTCGAACAAGCCCTGATCCAGCGCAGCCGTACCACCTGCAAGGACCTCTGCCGAGCCGCCGGCAAGGAGCTGCGCTTCCCGATCCGCCGCGATCCCGAGTGCGTCGACCTCCGGCTGGGTCCAGATAGTGCGGCCTGGCGAGATCTGATCGCGCTTGCCGACGCCAGGTTCCGGCCCGGTGTCCAGTTGCTGCACCAAATCCGTCACGAGTCCGACGAACGCGCGATCGTGCGCCTCCTTCATCGCGGCGCCCAAGGGATCAAGCTCTCCGCGTTCCTCACCGAGCAGTACCGGCGCCACGTCAATCCGAGCAGCAAACCCTATTCCGATGAGATCCGACTCGCCGGACTCGTCTACGCCAACACGCTGAAGCAATTGGAAAGCAGCCCGGTAGCGTTCCAAGGCATTCTGCAGAGCCTCGGCGCCGGGCTCTTGGCGCGGCTGCACGTCGTGTTGGGTGACGATGCCGACGGCGTCCTCGACGACCACGGGGAGTGGGTGCGGACGCCCCTGTTCATGGCCCATCCGGACGCCTCCGGCGACGCCCCGGACGACGACACCGTGGAGGACGGTGCGAACCTGGACCTCTCGGGCGAAGAGCAGGACGAATGGCTGCAACACGCCATCCGGACCCGCCACTTGGAGCGGAAGCTCTGTGGCTTCACCGCCGCGGAGTTCGACGTGAAGCGGTGGGCAGACGACATCGTCGGCGACCTCGAGTATCTCAGGGAGATCCACGCCGCGACGCGCGCCGCACGGCAACAGCGCGATCCCAAGTTCGAGCAGGTGCTGCCCCGGATCGTGCAGTTGCTGGCCGAGGGCCGCCGCGTCCTCGTCTTCACCCAGAGCCAGCGCACGGCTGAGTACCTCGAACGGCAGCTCGGTGGCGAGCCCCGGCCGAATGGCCGACTGCGTGGTCACACCGTGGCGCGGATCGACTCGCGCGTCGAGGACACCCGCCCCAGCATCATTCACGCCTTCTGCCCCGGCTACAATCGCCCACCCGACCGGTGGTCGCCGAGCGTGCCCGAACGGGTCGATGTCCTCGTCTCCACCGACGTCCTCAGCGAGGGCGTCAACCTCCAAGAGGCGGGCGCCATCGTCAACTACGACGTCCACTGGAACCCGGTCCGCCTCATCCAGCGCATCGGCCGGGTCGACCGCCGCCTCGACCCGGAGATCACGCCGCACGACCACGAGTTCCGCATCGTCAACGTCCTCCCGCCGCCGGAGATTGAGACCATTCTCAACCTCGTCGGCACCATCGAGGACCGGCAGTTGAAGATCAGCCGCGCGCTCGGTCTGGACCAGTCGTTCTTCCGGGCCGACGACCCCGCCGGCACGCTGAAGGAGTTCAACCGGCTCTACGAAGGCACCAAGACCGTCCGCGACGAGGCGGCCGAGGCCTACACGACCCTCTTCGGTGAGCCCGACCCGGCGAACATCGCCCGGCTGGAGGCCCTGCCGCCGGGCGCCTTCGGCGTTTGGTCGGGCGCGCCTCGCGACGGCCTCTTCGCCGTCTTCGTGATGCGGGCCAGCCAGGCCACCGACGCCGACCGCGAGCGCTTCGCCGGCTTGCTCGACCGGCCAGTGTTGGCCCTGGAGCAGCCGGGCCGGCCGCCGCTCGACGACGCCGGCGCGATCCTCAAGCTGCTCGCCGGCATCCCGCCGGACGCCCGTTCCGGCACCCCGAGCGACGAGGAGCAGCTCGCCGACCGGCTCAAGCAGTTGAAGAACGACGTGCGCCAGTCGTTCGCCGCGCGGGAGCTGCCGCGCACCATCCGGCCCGAGCTGGTCTGTTGGCTCGAGCTTCGCCAGGAGCCCGCCCGATGATCCCCGAGCCTGCGCTGCAAGCGGTCCGCGACCGCGAGTCCCTCTTCGCGCTCCTCCACGGCCACCTCGGCTGGCCGGTCGACCCGGCAGACACCTTCACCTACGACGAGCCGCTGCCGGACGGGCAGGACCGAGCGGACATCGCCGTCAGTCGGCTGGTGCCATTCAGCGGTGACGACCCCTTCGCCCTGATCCTCGCCGAGTTCCGTTCCCCATTTCGGCGCGGCGCGCTGCGCAAGGTGCTCCAGGGCATCCGCCGCAACATGCGCGCCAGCGCCGCCTACCACGGCAGGTCGCTCGAAGACCTGGTCTTCCTCTGCGTTCTGCCCGACTGGGAAGGAGTCCGCTTCGCCCGCTTCCGGGAGCAGGAGGGCCGCCAGCCGAAGCTCGCCGTGTTCGGCTGGGAACGGGTCGGCCTCGGCGCGACCCGGACCCTCCGCGAGTTCAATCTGCCCGCGCTCAGGCTCGGCCGCAACCTCTTGGACGAGCCGGACTGGTCGCCGGCCAAGATCGAGAGCTGGCGGTCGGCCTGGGATGTGGAACGGGTCACCAAGCAGTTCTTCGAGGAGTACGCACGGGTCTTCCAGTCCCTCGAAACCGCCGTCGGAGACTTCCCCGACCTGGACGCCCGCCGCCTCTACACCCAGAACTTGATGAACCGTATCCTGTTCTGCTGGTTCCTACAGAAGAAGGGCTGGCTCAACCACCAACCCGACTACCTCGCCAGGTTGTTCGACGTCGCCTGCCGCGACCACGAGCGGGGGCAGCGGCAGCGGCAGGACAACTTCCTCCGTGACTACCTCCACCCGCTGTTCTTCGAGATGCTGAACAGCCCGACCGAGGAGCGTCCTGCCAACCCGCGCTGGGTCGAGCTGCACGACCGGCTGGGCGAGATCCCGTTCCTCAACGGCGGCCTGTTCGAGCCGGACCCGGCCGTCGATGACGTCGTCCGCATCCCGAACGACGCGTTCCGGCCGGTGTTCGACTTGTTCGGCCGCTACCAGTTCACCATCACGGAGAGCACGCCCGACGACGTGGAAGTGGCCGTCGATCCCGAGATGCTGGGCAAGGTCTTCGAGGAGCTGGTGACCGGGCGGCACGAGAGCGGGAGCTACTACACCCCGAAGCCGGTGGTGTCGTTCATGTGCCGCGAGGCGCTGAAGTGCTACCTGGAGACCAATCTGGAGCGGCAGCCGGCAGAGGGGATTGCCGACTTCGTGGATCGCCACGAGCCCAACGGGATGCGCCAGCCCGAAGCCGTCTTGGAGGCGTTGAAGAAGGTCCGGGTCTGCGACCCGGCCTGCGGCAGCGGCGCCTATCTCCTGGGCATGCTCCACGAGCTGCTGGATCTCCGCGCCTGTCTGTTTGCCACACGGCAGCTCGACCCGGTCTCGGTCTACCAACGGAAGCTGCAGATCATCCAGAACAACGTCCACGGGGTGGACATCGACCCGTTCGCGGTGAACATCGCGCGGCTCCGCCTGTGGCTGTCGCTATCGGTGGACTACGAAGGCGCCCGCCCTGAGCCGCTGCCGAACCTGGACTTCAAGGTCGAGGTCGGGGACAGCTTGCTCGGGCCAAGTCCGCACCAGACGGACCTGATTCGCCAGCCGCTGATCGAGGAGTTCCGCGGCCTGAAGCGGGAGTACCTGATGGCGCATGGCGCCGCGAAGAGACGGCTGCGGGGCAAGATCGACGACGTCCGGGCCGAGATCGCGAGGCACGAGCGGCGCGACGGCCAGGCGGACGGGTTCGATTGGCAGGTGGAGTTCGCTGAGGTGTTCCTGCCCGAGGAGCCCATGTTCACCATCGGCGGGGCGTCCACCTCCGGCCAAGGGCTGACAGCGCAGCCAAGGTCGGGAGGGTTCGACATCATCGTTGCGAACCCGCCGTACGTAAGGATGGAGCTGTTCAAGCCGATCAAGCCAAGGCTGCGGCGGCTGTTTGCGCATGTGCATTCAGACCGCGCCGATCTTTATGTCTATTTCTACGCAAGGGCGCATGAGCTGCTCTGCGATGGAGGTGCGGCCTGCTTCATCTCATCGGATAAGTGGCTGCGATCTGGCTACGGCGAGCGATTGCGCCAACTCCTGATGGAGGAGCAGGACCTGAGGCTGGTTGTTGACTTCGGGGAGCTGCCCGTGTTTGGCGCTGCAACGTTTCCAGGCATCTTCTTGTGGTGCAGACACCCACATCGCGGGGTTCCCGCCCTGTGGGCTGCCGTCCGCGACCTAGGCCAGTGCTACGAAGAGGGCGTTGGTCCGCACGCGCGGCGGATTGGCACCATCGGGCCGAACGCGCCAACCGCTGGGACTGCGACTGGGGGCGGACGTGCAGCGACCTTGACCGACCGTCTCGCAGATTGCGTGCCTCTCGCGCAGTATCTGGACTCTGGAATCTACTCTGGCATAAAGACTGGCTGCAACGATGCGTTCTGGCTCGACGAGGACGAAGCTCACCGGATCCTAGCCGCCGAGCCGGCGTGTCGCGACCTTATCAAGCCACTTCGGCGCGGAGACGACATTCGCAAGTGGCATGTCCGCGAGAGCGGCCTCCACGTCATCTACACACCTCTGCACACGCGCATCGAGAACTACCCTGCGGTTCTGGCCCACCTACGGCAGCACAGCGGGGGCCTGCGCGCGAGGGCTGGAGCACAGCCCTGGTGGGCTCTGCAACAGGCGCAGTACCGCGATGGCGTGTGGGAAACAAGCAAGATCGTCTATCCCGATATCTGCAAGGAGAGCCGGTTCGTCATGGACACGACCGGCTTGTACTTCGACATGAAAGGGTTCATCATCCCTGAAGAGGACTGGTTCCTACTCGGTGTGCTGAACCCCGGCTTAGCTTGGCGGCTCTTCCAGCACACGTGCGCCGTGCTCGGGGACCCACATGCGGGAGGCAGGCTACAGCTCAAACGACAGTATGTGGACCGCTTGCCCATACCGGTTGCGGGAGACAACGACCGCCGCGAAGTGGCCCGCCTAGCGACCTCGGCACAGGCCTTGGCGGTGCGACGGCACTCTACCGCTCGGCAGTTCGCGACACGCCTTGGGGTCAGGACGTCGTCCGTAACTTCGCGGAACGCATTGGAGGAGCCTTGGCTGCTGACGGTTGCCGAGTTCCGCGCCCAGGCCAGGCGGAAAGGTGTTGCCTGCGACGAGGTGCTCTTCCGCGAAGTCCACGACACAACCGCCGAGTTGACGGAGAAGATCACCCACGTCGAGGCCGAGATCGACGAACGGGTGGCGGGGTTGTACGGGCTCTGACCCATTCGGCTATCGGCGCCATCATACGCATTGGGCCGTCGCCACCCAACCCAACCGCCGTCGTCCACGCCGCCGACGGGCGCACGCCGTGCGCCCCTACCGGGTCGTGCCTGATCTCACTCCGCCACGAACTCGCAGGCCCGCGTCTCCAGGTGCTTGAGCCCCTCCGCCTTGAACGTCTGCGCCCCGCCCGTTGCCTTCGCCGAGCCGGTCTCACGGCCCTCGGCGTCGTACGTGCGCACGCCGTACTGCCCCGCGGCCGATGCGATCCACGGCGCCAGGTCGTACTTGAACGTCACCGGCCCGTCGGCGCCCTCGTTGGTGAACAGCACCAGCATCCGGCCGGGCAGGATGCGCGCGGTGAGGTGGACGCCGGGGCAAGGCTCGGTCAGCACGCAGCCGCCGATGAACGTGCCGTCGGCGAAGTAGTCCACGAACTGCGCGTGCAGCGCGGCGCACTGCTTCAGCGCCCGGCTCAGCTCCGGCACGTCGCCGATCCGGGCCGAGCCGTTCACTCCGCCCGGCACCGACGGCCAGACGTTGAGGAAGAAGCCGTCCAAGAACCCGCGCTTCACCTCCCACACCGAGCGGTTGACGTTGAGGTTGCGCCGCGGCGCGGCGAAGACGCTGGTGTAGGCCTGGCAGTCCAGGTAGCCGCCCCAGTTCCAGGTGTGGTCCAAATAGTTGCAGTCCACCTCGATGTTGAACAGCTCCTCGCCTGAGAAGACGGACTCCGGGTCCTTCTGCCGGGCGTAGGCCCGGATCTGCGCGCACAGCGTGTCGATGTTCGGCTCGCGCTGCTCGCTGAAGAACTGGTCCCAGCTCAGCGACGGGATGCCGAGGTCGACCAGGTGTTGGCAGTACGCCAGCACGTCGGCCTGCCAGGTCGGGTTGGCGGTGTCCACCTGGGCGCAGGCGTAGTTGCCGGCGTAGGGCGGGTTGAAGCGCGGGAGGAGCTCGGTGTGGTAGGTCCAGCCGCCCGACTCCGGGACGGTCAGGCCGTAGCGCGGCCCGGTCGCCCGGTTGGCCTGGAGCACGCTGATGAACGGCGCCACGTCCACGCCCATCGCGCGGCATTCGGCCACGGCATGCGCCAGATCCTCTTCGGTGCCGAGGTGCGGGAACGGCTTCGGCGTGGGCAGGGAGAACCCGGGGTGCGTGCCCCACAGGACCATCTCGGTCAGGCCGTGCTCCTTGGCCTCGCGGGCCAGGGCCGGCAGGTCGCTGAACTTCCAGATGGCGTCGCCCGCCGGGTCGCCGGGCTGGTTCTGGCACAGCCACGCCGTGCGGAAGCCGAGCCCGCGCCGCACGCGCTCCGGCACGGGCTGGACCCGCTGAATGTGCTGCCGCGCCCACTCTCGGTACGGTTCGATGCCCTTCGCCCAGCCGCTGCGGTGCGG